>JAZUDA010000135.1:0-2680 GCA_045639455.1 Clostridia bacterium
GCCCTGCAGGATCCGGAGGACTATATCAACTCCCTCATCGGCAGCGTGCGCTACGTGGCGGACGAGGGTGCCAAGGCCGGCATCGCCGCGGAGCAGATTGCGGGGCTGGGCATTGATATTACCTGTTCCGTTGTTGCCGTGGAAAAGGACGGCACACCCGTAGTAATGACGCACCCCGAGTTCCGCAATCATCCCCAGGCCTACCTGAAGCTGTGGAAGCACCACGGCGCTGAGGAGGAAAGCGTGGTACTGACCGACCTGCTGGCGGAAAAGGACCCGGAAATGCTCGCCCGCTACGGCGGACGCATCACCTCCGAATCCTTCATGCCCAAGGTGTTGGAGACCTATCACCGTGACCGTGAGGTCTACGATGCCACGGACCGTTTCCTGGATCTGGGCGATTGGCTGTGCCAGCTGATGACCGGCACGGAGAACCGCTCCCTGCCGCTGTTGTGTTTCAAGGCGCTGTACCGCCCGGAGTCCGGCTTCTCCCCGTGTGTATTGGACGCTTTCCCCTGCCTGAAGGAGGCGGTGGGTACCAAGCTGCGCGGCCCCATCGTGCGGCTGTGCGAGACATTCGGCTACCTGACGCCTGATATGGCGGAAAAAATGCATCTCTGTGCCGGGATTCCCATCGCCACCCCCGGCTATGACGGCCACTGGGCCTCCCCCGCCACGGGCGTGAAGGACGAAACCTCAGCCGCGCTGTCCCTGGGCACCTCATCCGCGCTGATTGTTTTCAGCCATGAAAAGCAGGACGTGCGGGGCGTATGCTCCATGGCATGGGAGGGAATCCTGCCCGGGCTGTATGCCTACGCCATGGGTCAGACCGGCTTCGGCGATTCTCTTGCCTGGGTCATGCGCACCCTGATGCCCGCCTCCGCCCAGCAGGAAGCCGATGGGCGCGGTGTTTCCATTCATCAGCTGATGACCGAAAAGGCAGCGAAGCTCCTCCCCGGGGAGAGCGGGCTGCTGTTCCTGGACTGGTTCAACGGAGCCAAGCCCATGGGCGATATGTCCCTGTCCGGGCTGATGCTGGGCATGACGCTGCAGACCCGGCCGGAGGAAATCTATCTGGCCGCGTTGGAGTGCCTGGCCTTCGGCGTGCGCAGTATGCTGGACGAGTGCAACAAGGCGGGCATCTGCCCCCGGCGTATGTACCTTGCAGGCGGCATCGCCTACAAGAACCCCTTCTTTGTACAGCTGATCTGCGATATTACGGGGCTGGAGCTGATCGGTACCGATCCCCTGCCCACCCCGGCGGTTGGTTCCGCCATGCACGGTGCTGTTGTCGCGGGCCTCTATGAAACGCTGGGTGATGCCACCGATGCCATGAACTGCGCCAACGATGTGCGCTACACGCCCAACGCCGCCCGTCATGAGGCGTATGAGCCCCTATACCGGGAGTATATCACGCTGCGCGACGAGTTTGCCGCCAACGGCATCATGCACCGGCTGCGCGATGGCAAAATCAAAAAATAATTTCACCGATACGCCATAATCCGCTATGAAAAAAACCGGCTATGGTGTATAATAGGCTTGGATGACTTTTTTCCACAAAGGAGGAGCGGGGATGGCCGATTTCAGCAAGACAACCAAGTTTCAGCCCATCATGGAAACGGGCAGCGAGGCAGAGGATATCCTGCGCTATGTGTATGAGGCCCTGGCGACCAAGGGGTACGACCCGGTCACCCAGCTGGTGGGATACCTGACCACCGGGGACCCGACCTACATCACCAGCTACAACCAGGCCCGTAGTCTGATCACCCGTCTGGAGCGGGATGATATTGTGGAGGAGCTTGTCCGTTCCTACATCAACGGACGGCTGGAGAGGTAAACCTTGGACGAGAGAATCGTATGCCTGGATGTGGGGGACGTGCGCATCGGCATTGCCGTCAGCGATGAGACCCGCACCATTGCCTCCCCGGTGGAGGTCTATACCCGGGTGGGCTACGGCCCGGATACCCGGCATATCGTTGAACTGTGCCGGCGGTATGATACCTGCAACGTGCTCAGCGGTCTGCCGCTGAACATGGACGGCTCGGCGGGCTTCCAGAGCGAGAAGGTCCGCGCCTTCTGCGCCCAGCTGGAAAATGCGGGGCTGAACGTGTTTTTCCAGGACGAAAGGCTTTCCACCGTTACCGCGGAGGACGCGCTACTGGAAGGGAACCTTTCCCGGCATGACCGGAAAAAGAATGTGGATAAGGTGGCAGCCGCCATCATCCTCCAGCAATGGCTGGATACATACAAAGAATAAGCAAGGGAGAAATCACCATGACTGAGAACAATGTGGAACTGGAAAACAATATTCTGGAGCTGATTGACGAAAACGGCGAGGCCGTGAACTTTGAACTGCTGAGCGTCATTACCCACGAGGGCAACGATTACCTGGTACTGGCTGAGGCTGAGAACCCCGACAGCGAGGAAGTCGTCATTTTGAAGGTAGAAGAGGGCGAAAACGAGGACGATGTGGCCTACGTTTCCGTTGAGGATGAGGAGATTCTGGACGCCGTGTTCCAGAAGTTCGTTGCGGAAGTGGACGGCGAAGAGGACGAGGACGGCCAGTTCACCGATGCCCAGTAAGCACCGGTATTGCCTGAATAAGAGCCCTGAATACGGGCTCTTTTTTCAGATTGACTTGACGAAGAACAGGACGGATTGACTTTTGCTGAAAAAACTG
>JAZUDA010000136.1:0-9894 GCA_045639455.1 Clostridia bacterium
GCTGATGCCCGCAGCGTCCGCGGTGGCGGGATTCTCACCCACTGCGCGCAGGTTCATGCCCGTGCGGCTCCTGTACAGGAAGAAGTGGGTAGCAATGGCCAGCAGAATGGCCAGATACATCATAAAGCCGTAGGAAAGGAGGAGTTCCGAGAAAACGCCCAGCGCGGGAATGTAGAAGAGGCGGGCGGAAAAGACCTCATTGGAGAGGGTCGCCTTGATGGATACAGCACCCGTGGGAATCACATACAGGGCAACGAACTTGGCAAAGCCCACGCCGAAAATGGTGATGGTCAAGCCCGTTACGTTCTGATTCGCGCGGAGGGAGGTGGTCAGCACGCTGTACAGCAGCCCGACAAGCGCGGCGGACAGGAAACCTACCGCCAGCGCCAGCACCACGCACACAAAACGGCTGGGGGTAGGACAGTTCTGCTCATACAGGAAATTGACCACAAAGCTCATGGCGCCGCCGACGGCCATAATGCCGGGGGTGCCCAGGTTCAGGTTGCCGGATTTTTCGGTCAGTGTCTCGCCGATGGCGCCGAACATAACCACAGAACCGAAAATAATGGCACGGGTAATCCAAGCGATCAGGGAAGTGCTCATGCTTTCGCCGCCTCCTTATGCCGGAAATTCACCTTGTAGTTGATAAAGAATTCGCTGCCGATTACGAAGAACAGGATGACGCCGATGATAATGCTGGACGCGGAATCGTTGAAGGAGGAGTAGGTATCGGCAATCAGCTTGGTACCGTTCTCCAGGAATACAATGAAAACGGACACCAGCGCCATGTACAGCGTATTGAACTTGCTCAGCCAGGCTACGATGATGGCGGTAAAGCCGTAGCCGCCGGCGGTGGAAACGGAGGATACCGTATGCTCCCGGCCGGCCACCGTCAGGAAGCCGCCCAAGCCGCAGACCGCACCGGAGAGGATCATGGTACGGATGATAATCTTTTTCACGTTCATGCCGGCGTAGCGGGCAGTGTTCTCGGAGTCGCCCACCACCGCGATTTCATAGCCGTGCTTGGTCTTTTTCAAATAAATGAACATCAGGATCGCCAGAAGCACCACCACGATGATGTTGAGCATATCGCTCTTGCCGAACACGCTGGGCAGGTAGCCCGCCTTGGTGGCGCGGTTCAGCTTGCCGAGGGAGGACTTGGCGCCCTTCCAGATGTTGTAATAATAGTCTGTCAGACGGATGGATACATAGTTCATCATCAGGGTGAACAGTGTCTCATTCGTTTTCCATTTCGCCTTGCAGACGGCGGGCAGGAAGCCCCACAGACCGCCGAAGAACACGGCCGCCAGCAGCATAATCACAATCAGCAGGCCGTTGGGCAGCTTGCCGCCGTAATTGACCATCACATAGGCCGTGGCCAGGCCACCGATCAGGAACTGGCCCTCGGCACCAATGTTCCAGAACCGCATCATGAAGGCGGGTGCCAGCGCGACGGCAATGCCCAGCAGCTTCGCCGCGGCAATCAGCGTATCCCAGGCATAGATGGAGTTGCCGAAGGCGCCCTGATACATGGTGACGTAAACGTTCAGAGGGTTCAGGCCGGTAGATTTATAGATAAACAGCGCACACAGCAGCAGGGCCGCCAGCAGCGCAGCGCCGCGGATGCCCCATGCTGCCTTTCTTGAAACCGCGTCCCGCTTGGTGATATGGAAAAGAGCTTCTTTATTCGCGGCTTTCATTCCACACCCTCCTTAATGTTGGTATCGTTGGCAATGCCGATGATGTGATCCGGCGTGGAGCGCTCCGTCGCCAGGTTCAGGGCACCGGTCATCATCAGGCCAAGCTCGGCCTTCGAAGTGTTGGTGGCATTGACAATGCCCATGACCTCGCCGTGGCAAAGCACCATAATCTTGTCGCAAAGGGCCAGCATCACGTCCAGGTCCTCGCCGATAAAGAGGATGCCGACGTCCTGCTCCTTTTGCTTGTTCAGGATGTCGTAAATCAGGTAGGAGGAGTTGATATCCAGCCCTCGCACCGGGTAGGCCGTGACGATAACGTTGGGGCCGGACTTGATTTCACGGCCCAGCAGCACCTTCTGCACGTTGCCGCCCGAGAGACGGCGTACCGGCGTGGAGGTGGAAGGGGTAATGATATCCAGCTTTTTGATGGTCTCGATGGCCTCCGCCTCGCCCCGCTTCCGGTCCACAAAGGGGCCGCGGCCCACACCGTAATTTTTCAGCAGCATATTGTCCGTAATGGACATAGACGGCGCAAGACCCATGCCCAACCGGTCCTCCGGAATAAAGGACATGGAGATGCCCAGGTCGCTGATCTGCTTGGGGGTCATACCGCAGATATTATCGCCCTTGTGCATCATATAGCCGGACTCGATTTTCCGCAGGCCGGCGATGGCCTCGCACAGTTCCTTCTGACCGCAGCCGGCAATACCGGCAACACCCAGGATTTCACCGCCGCGGATGTAGAAATTCACATTCTTGATGGCATCGTGTCCCTCATCGTTCTTGATGCACAGGTTACGGATTTCCAGCAGGGGTTTTTTCTTTTCAACCAGGGGACGGGCGATATTCAGGTCCACCTTTTTACCCACCATCATTTCGGTCAGACTGTTTTCGGTGGCCTCGCTCGTATTCACGGTACCGATGTACTCACCCTTGCGCAGGATGGATACACGGTCCGAAATTTCCAATACTTCATTCAGCTTATGAGTAATGATCACAATTGCCTTGCCACTTTCCCGCATAGTACGCAGAACGGCAAAGAGCCGCTGCGTCTCCTGCAGTGTTAAAACGGCGGTAGGCTCGTCCAGAATCAGAATCTCGGCGCCGCGATACAGCACCTTGATAATTTCCAGCGTCTGCTTCTGGGACACGGTCATGTTGTAGACCTTCTGATCCGGATCCAGTTCAAAACCGTACCGGTCACAGATTTCGCGCACCTTGCGGCGCACTTCCTTCATGCTTTCCTTGCCCGGAAGGCCCAGGACGATGTTCTCCGCGGCGGAGAAGATATCCACCAGCTTGAAATGCTGGTGAATCATGCCGATTTTCAGCCGATAGGCATCCTTGGGGGAGCGGATGACGGTCTCCTCCCCGTTGACGAAAATCTGCCCTTCATCCGGGAAATAAATGCCGGAAAGCATATTCATCAGCGTGGTTTTGCCGCTTCCGTTCTCGCCAAGGAGAGAAAGAACCTCCCCATAGTTGATATCCAGGCAAATATTCTTGTTCGCCACCACGGGGCCGAATGTCTTGGTCACATTGACAAGACGAATGGCACTCTTTGCTTCCATAGGGTCAGTCCTCTCTCTTCTTCATAAACAACGCAAGGGGGGAAAGGCGCTTTTTCGTCTTTCCCCCGGTGTATTCAAGATGGAAACAGATTAGTTCAGTTCCTTGATGCCGTCGATGCGCAGATCGAAGTAAGGAGCGGCGCGGTAGACGGACTCGTTGAAGAAGTTAACACCGTTTTCAGAGGAGATCACATCGATGGTCTCACCCTCGTAGATCACTTCGCCGGTAGCGAAATCGATGCAGGAGAAGTTCACGGGATAGGTGGTAACAGTCTCGCCGCCCACGGTGAAGGTAGCGGTATCGAACACCTTCAGGGTGCCGTTCTTCAGGCCGTCAATCACTTCGGCAACCTTTTCGGCGGTGCCGGCAGCGCAGGAAGCGCCCAGGTCGGTGATGGCAACGCCGTCAGCGGCAAAGCCCTTGGCCCAGTCAGCGGGAATCTCGGTGCCATTCAGCACAGCAGCGAACAGCTCGGTGTAGTAGGCAGCCCAGTTATTGGTGGGAGAAACCAGAGCAGCGGTGGGAGCGACGGGCAGCATATCCACGTTGTAGCCGACGGAGTAAGCAACGGTACCCTTGGCCAGAGCCGCTTCAACAGCGGTGGGAGCACCGGTGGAGTCAGCGTGCTGACCGATGATGACGCAGCCGTCAGCCATCAGCATTTCGGCAGCGGCAGCTTCCATATCGATATCGAACCAGGAGTTGGTGTACTGCACTTCCATGCTCACGTTTTCAACAACGGAGCGGATGCCCAGGAAGAAGGCGGTGTAGCCGGAAACAACCTCGGCATAGGGATAAGCGCCTACATAACCGACCTTTACGTTGCCATCGGCATCGTAGTTGGCATCAATCAGCTTGCCATCGGCAACCAGCTCGGCAATCTTCATGCCGGCCACAACACCGGAAACATAACGGGCTTCGTAGATGTTGGTGAAGGCATTGTAGAAGTTGTCCAGACCGGTAATGGCAGCGTAGTCACCGGTCATGGCAACGAAGGGAACATTTTCAAAGGATTCAGCAGCCTCGGCCATGTAGTCCTGATGGCCGTAGCTGTTGGAAATAACCAGACCGCAGCCATTGGCAACCAGCTGCTTGGCGGCATTCAGGCAATCTTCGGTCTCCTCAACTTTTTCCTTCCAGATCAGGTTGGTCTCGGGGATGTTCAGGGCAGCGGCGGCAGCCTTGATGCCCTCAATATGAGCCAGGGTGTAGCCCTCGGTAGCATCGCCGACCATGATGGCGCCGATCTTCAGATCAGCAGCAGATGCGGAGCAAACAACAGCCAGAACCAGAACCAGTACCAGAGCCAGAGAAATGAGCTTCTTCATGTTTCCTGTTCTCCTTTTTTTGTTTGTGTGATAGGGTGACTATATGTAAAATTGCTTTTACATCGATTGGAAATCAGCGGCGGAACGTGATGCCGGTATCCGACATGCTGTCCACCAGCGCCAGAGACTCCAGATGGACGCCCTTGTGCCGCAACTCCTCGCCGCCGGGCTGGAAGCCCTTTTCGACCGCGACCGCGGCACCCGCCAGACGGGCACCCGCCTGCTCCACAAGGGAGGTCATGCCGCGGATGGCTTCGCCGTTGGCCAGGAAGTCGTCCACGACCAGCACGCAGTCATCCTTGGACAGGAACGCGCGGCTGATGAAAATGTTGCAGTCCGTATTATGCGTAAAAGAATGAACAGGCGCGGTATACACCTGCCCGTTCAAGTTGGATGTCATTGCTTTTTTCGCGAAAACAAAGGGTACATGAAAAGAAACTGCCGTTGCCATGGCCAGTGCGATGCCGGAGGCCTCTACCGTCAAAATTTTGGTTACGGGCTCATTCGCGAACAGGCGGTGAATCTCCTGACCCATCTCCATCATAAAATCAGCGTCTACCTGCTGATTCAGAAAACTGCCTACCTTCAGAACACCACCGGGCAGAACCGTACCTTCACGCAGAATCCGGTCTTCCAACGCCTTCATCCCAGTGTGCCCCCTTTCATAAAATCACAAAACACGGCTGATTGCTCAACCCGTTGATATGTTATCATTTTCCGCCGGGAATGTCAACAGTTTTTCCGAACATTTTTTGTGAATTCTTTGTAATATTTCAGTTTTATGTGAACATTGTATCTTTATACAGTTGTTTCTATACCAAACGTAACCATTTTTGCCGCAACTCCACCATTTTATCCATCTATCTGCGGTTGTTTGTATGAAAGCACGGCATCAAAAGGTCCGGAGCATGTTCAGATCACGGTTTCGCCGCGAAGAATCCGTTGATAATCTTCATAATTTTTCCGCAGTAGCAGGTACGGTTTCAGTTCGTAGGGGCATTTTTCGGCGCAACGTCCGCAGGAAACACAGCCGTTCACCTTCTGCATTTCGGCCTGCCAGTACTCGTTCAGCCACACATTTGACGGCGCACGGCGAACCATCTGGCTGATGCGAGCGCACTGGTTAATCTGGATGCCTGCCGGGCAGGGCATGCAGTAGCCGCACCCCCGGCAGAAGTCCCCCGCCAGTTCCGCCCGTTCCCGCTCCAGGAACGCCTCGTCCACCACCGGCTCCCGGGTCATAAAGGAAAGCCACGCCTCCAGTTCGCTTTGTCGCTGAATGCCCCAGATTGGCAGCACATTGTCGTACCGGGCGATGAAGCCCATGGCGGCATCAGGGTTGGTAATCAGGCCACCGGCCAGCGCCTTCATGGCGATGAAGCCCACGTTGTTCTTCCGGCACAGGGCGACAAGCTCCTGCTCCTGTGCGCCGGAAAGGTAGCTGAATGGGAACTGTAGTGTCTCGTACAGGCCGGATTCCACCGCTTCCACAGCGACACCCAGCTTATGAGCGGTGATGCCGATATGGCGGATTTTCCCCTGCCTTTTGGCCTCCAGCATACATTCGTACATGCCCGTGCCGTCCCCGGGACGGTAGCACTGATTGGCACAATGGAACTGATAGATATCCAGATAATCCGTCTTCAGCAGACGAAGCGATGTCTCCAGATGGTCCCTGAACTCGTCCGGCGTCACGGCACCCGTCTTAGACGCCAAATAATAGGAACCGCGCTCCATGCCCTCAAAAGCGATGCCCAGTTTTTCCTCGCTGTCGGAGTACGCCCTGGCGGTATCGAAAAAGCGCATGCCGCCGGCATACGCCCGCCGCACAAGGGAAACCGCCGTTTCCACGCTGTCGCGCTGAATGGGCAGCGCGCCAAAGGCGTTCTGCGGTATGGTGATACCGGTGGAACCAAGCGTAATATTTCGCATTCTTATTATCTCCTTCCCGTTTTTCCGTCCTTCAACGTTATCATACCCCATCCATTTCGATTTTGCAAGAAAAATCCGAACAAACGTGCGCTATGCGGCAACGATTTTTCGTGAAAAACCGCTTGCTTTTTTTGCAGGAAGCTGTTAGAATGTGTACTTGGCACATCAACCCCTTGCGCTGCAGGGATTGCAGCGCCAAATGTCCAAGAGGAGGTGAAAATGATGAACAAGTACGAACTGACCTACATCATTGACACTGCAGTGGAAGAGACCGCCCGCGCCGCGCTGGTGGAAAAGTTCACGCAGCTGATCAAAGACAACGGTGGTGAGGTATCCAAGGTAGACGAAGCCATTTGGGGCAAGCGCCGCCTGGCCTATCCCATCAACTACAAGACCGAAGGTTACTATGTGCTGACTTCTTTCGAAGCTGAGAGCAATGTTCCCGTCGAAATCGAGCACAACCTGATGATCAATGAAAGCGTTCTGCGCTACATGATCGTAAAGCTGGAGGATCGCAAGGTTGGCATCAAGCCCCGTGCGGCCCGTCCCGTAGCTGCTCCCGTGGAGGAGGCTGTTGAAGCCGCTCCCGTGGAAGAAGCTGTTGAAGCTCCTGTGGCCGAATAATTTCGGAGGAACGACATGAACAAGCTGATTATTATTGGCAATCTGGTTCGCGATCCCGAGCTGCGCACCACCGGTTCCGGTATTTCTGTCTGCACCTTCACCGTGGCGGTCAACCGCCGCCGTGCCCAGGAAGGACAGCCCGAGGCGGACTTCGTCCGCGTAACCGCGTGGAGACAACTGGGTGAGAACTGCCAGAAGTTTCTGGCCAAGGGCCGTAAGGTCTTTGTCAGCGGTCCCGTAAGTGTATCCACTTATGAAGGCCGTGACGGCCAGACACATGCTTCCCTGGAAATGACCGCTGATGATGTGGAATTCCTGTCCAGCCGCAATGAAGCCGGTGCCGCCCCCATGGCTGCCCCCGCTTCCGCGCCTGCTGAAACCAGCAGCGCCATGCCCGTGCTGGAGGATGACCTGCCCTTTTAAGCTGTAAGAAGGAGGAAAATAACAATGTCTGAAGATCGTGGCGAGAAGAGAGCTGCCCGTCCCCATGGGATGCGGAAGCCCCGCCGTAAGGTTTGCAGCTTCTGCGTAGATAAGATTGAATACATTGACTACAAGGATGTAAACCGTCTGCGTCGGTTCACCAACGAGCGCGGCAAGATTATGCCCCGCCGTATGACCGGCAACTGTGCCAAGCACCAGCGTCAGCTGGCGGAGGCCATCAAGCGCGCACGTGCCATCGCGCTGATGCCCTACACCGTAGACTGATCCGTGATAAGCACGCGCCGTACTATCCCATTTGGGAAGGTACGGCGCTTTTTTGTATTTTATTTTTTCTTTCCGTTGTTCAGGCCTTCGCTCCAGTCCGCATCGATTTTCCCTTTTCCGCGCACCTGCTTCACCACGGCGCTCATGCAGGCGTACATCTCTCTCGTGCCGCTTTCATCATAGCGGTAGTTCGCCGCGTTTTCCCGGCAGATGCCCAACTCGTCCGCGGTTTCCGCGGCGTCGATATTGGCAGCCATAAAGACGAATTCCCATCCGTACTTCTCCTCCTGCCGGCGAATCATTTCCTTCACGTCCCGGTAGGAGTAACGGTGGCTGGCATTTTCCATGCCATCGGTAGCAATGATAAACAGCGTCTTCGCGGGAACGTCTTCCTTGCGGGCGTACTTGTGAATGTTGCCGATGTGGTGAATCGCATCCCCTACCGCATCCAGAAGAGCGGTATTGCCGCCCGTCCTGTATTCTTTTTCCGTCATCTTTCCCACGTTTTCCAGTTCAACCCGGTCATGCAGCACCTCGCTCCGGTTGGAGAACAGCACAGTGGATACCCAGACCTTGCCCGCCTGCTTTTTCTGGTCTTCAATCATGGAATTGAACCCGCCCACGGTATCGTCCTCCAGCCCGTGCATGGAGCCGCTCTTATCCAGAATAAATACCTGTTCCGTTACGTTGTTATCCATCTTCATTCCTCCGCTTTAAGATAAAATCAGGGTCGCCCGGCTTTCACCGGACGGCCCTATTGTAGCGGATTTGAAGTGCGATTTGGTCACTCATCAGGAGACATTCCGTTGCCGAGGAGTGTCTGGTCATACTTGTACAGCGCGTCGTTGATTTCCAGAATATCGTAGATGCCGTTGGAGATATAGTACTCGATAATCAGGTCAAACACGGTGGAATGGGACAGCGTAAAGCCCACCGTGCGCAGCAGCTGCTCCGTTTCGGACAGACTCAGTTCCAGCGAAACGGCAAAGGCAATCACGGTCGGCTTGCTGGGACGATAGTTGGGGTCCGTATTGATTTTCGAGAAGGTTTTCCGGCTCAGGTTCGCCTTTTTATAGCATTCGACGTCCGTCATGCCCTTTTTGTCAATCAGTTTCAGAAGCGTAACGGCAAAGTTATCGTCATGGTTCAGGAGCCAATCCTCCAGCGACTGCGCAATTGTTTTTTTCTTTTCCGCCCTGCGCCGCATGGGACGGGCCTCTCCCGAAAGCGGTGACTGCATGGCGAAATCCGCGCTGATTTCCGGCGCGCGGTTCCCGAACGCGTTTCCGTTTTCGCGCAGGTACTCGTCCAGTACATCCTGGCGGGACAACGTGTAGGCCGACTTGTCAAAGATACACAGCTCCACCTCAAAATCCGGGTCGCAGGCGTAGAGAAAATCGGAAATTGCTTTCTCTGCAATCGTCAGCACCCGATCCTTCGGGAAGCCGAAGGTACCGGAAGAAATCAGTGGGAAGGCAGCGGATTTCGCCCCCAGGCGTACCGCCAGCAGCAGAGCGTTGATATAGCAGAGGCGAAGAATTGCCTCCTCGTTTTCTCCCCCGCCCTGCCATACAGGCCCAACCGTATGAATGATATGACGGCATTGCAGCCTGAAGCCTGGTGTCTCCACTACCTCACCGGGACGCAGAGGTGCGCAATCAGCGCAGGCTGATGCCAGTCCGGGCCCGGCCGCCTGATGAATCGCCAGGTCTGTTCCTCCGCTGCCGGAAAATACAGAATCGGTGGGATTCACCAGAATATCGCAGTATGAATCAATCAGGTTCTGATGTCGGATGGAAAGCGGCAACGGTGCTTCCTCCCTTCATGGTTCAATTATTCTTCTCGCAGGCGCGCAGGGCGGCAACGCAGCCCTCGCCTACGGCTTTTGCAACCTGCAGCGGCAGGCCGGTGCAGTCCCCCGCCGCGTATACACCCGGCAGGTTCGTCTCCATATGGCGGTTGACGGCGTTAAACGCGCCCTCCATGGCAAGCTTGGGGAACAGCTGGGACATGGGGATGGCGTCACGCAG
>JAZUDA010000137.1:0-3429 GCA_045639455.1 Clostridia bacterium
TCATGTACGCCAACAACGAAATCGGCACGCTACAGCCCATCCGGGAAATCGGCGCCGTCTGCCGTGCCCACGGTGTTCCTTTCCATACGGACGCCGTTCAGGCCATCGGCCATGTGGCGGTGGATGTGGCCGCGGACAATATCGACCTGCTGTCCCTGTCCGCCCATAAGTTCCACGGTCCCAAGGGTGTGGGTGTGCTTTATGCCAGAAAAGGCCTGCGGCTGACCTCTCTCATCGAGGGCGGTGCCCAGGAAAAGAACAAGCGCGCAGGTACTGAGAACGTGCCTGCCATCGCGGGCATGGCCGCAGCCATGGAAGAAGCGGTGAACGGCCTCGCCGACTACGCTGCAAAGGTCACCCCCATGACGGAAAGGCTGATTGAGGGCCTGTCCGAGATTCCTCACAGCATTCTCAACGGTGACCGGACGAACCGTCTGCCCGGTACGGTCAATATGTGCTTTGAGGGCATTGAGGGCGAGTCCCTGCTGCTGCTGCTGGATGCCAAGGGCGTTCAGGCATCCTCCGGCTCCGCCTGCACTTCCGGCAGTCTGGATCCCAGCCATGTGCTGCTGGCCATCGGCCGTCCCCACGAGGTGGCTCACGGCTCCCTGCGCCTGTCCGTTGATAAGGCCAACACAATGGAAGAAATGGAGCACATCATTGACTCCGTTAAGGGTGTTGTGACCTACTTGCGGAACATTTCCCCTGTTTGGGAAGCGCTGGAAAAAGGCGAGAAGCCTCATATCATCTGACAATCTGAAAGGAAAGAAAACATATGCTGTACAGTGAAAAAGTAATGGATCACTTCACCAATCCCCGCAACGTGGGCAAGATGGATGACGCGGACGGCATCGGCGAAGTGGGCAACGCCAAGTGCGGCGATATCATGAAGATGTATATCAAGGTGCGGGACAACATCATCGTGGATGTGAAGTTCAACACCTTCGGTTGCGGCTCCGCCATCGCCTCCAGTTCTATGGCTACGGAGATGATCAAGGGCAAGCCCATCAGCGAGGCCCTGCAGTTGTCCAACAAGGCGGTTGCCGAGGCATTGGACGGTCTGCCCGCTCATAAGCTGCACTGCTCCGTGCTGGCCGAGGAGGCCGTGCGTGCCGCTGTGAAGGACTACTACGACAAGAACGGCATCGCCTACGACCCCAAGGAGTTCTGCACGGGTGACTGCGAATCCTGCCACGAGCATGACGAAAAGTAAAACAGAATAAATGAATACGGCGTATCGGAGACGATCCGATACGCCGTATTCATTTACTGTATATTCAGCCTCACAGCAGCATCACGCCGGCCTTTTGGCAGACGGACATGGTTTCCTCGTCCCACAGGCTGGCCTGTACCTCGCCGATATGGGCGCAGCCCATCATCAGCATGCAAAGACGGCTCTGCCCGATACCGCCGCCCATGGTCAAGGGCAGCTCGCCCGCCAGCAGCATTTTGTGGAAGGGAAGCTCGCGGCGCTCTTCACAGCCGGCAGCCTTCAGCTGCGCGTCCAGGGAAGATTCGTCCACGCGGATGCCCATGGAGGAGATTTCACAGGCCTTGCCGATGACATCGTTCCAAAAGAGCAGGTCACCGTTCAGCTGCCAGTCGTCATAGTCCGGTGCGCGGCCGTCGTGGGGCTTCCCGCTCTTCAGCTTGCCGCCGATTTGCATCAGGAAGACGGTTTTCTTTTCCTTCGTGATGGCGTTTTCGCGCTCTTTCGAGGTCATGCCGGGGTACATATCCTCCAGTTCCTGGGATGTGATGAAGAATACGTCACGGCAAAGCTCCGTATGCAGGGTAGGGAACTCATGACGCAGGGCATCATTGGTGTCACAGATGGCCTTTACAATGCGGGATACCGTGAACTCCAGGAAAGGAATGGTGCGATCCTCCCGGCGGATGACCTTTTCCCAGTCCCACTGGTCCACATAGATGGAGTGCAGGTTATCCAGATCCTCATCCCGGCGGATGGCATTCATATCGGTATAAATACCGTTGCCAACGTAGAAGTTGTACCGCTTCAGGGCAAGCCGCTTCCACTTTGCCAGGGAGTGCACCACCTCACCGTTGACGCCGATGGCGGGAATATCGAAGGACACGGGGCGCTCGTACCCGTTCAGGTTATCGTTCAGGCCGGAGGCGTTGGTCACAATTAGTGGGGCGGAAACGCGCTTCAGGTTCAGCGCCTTGCCCAGATTGCGCTGAAAATGCGCCTTGATAAAGCTGATGGCGCGCTGGGTCTCATATACGGGCAGCGGCGTGCGGTAGCCCTCCGGAATGTAAACGGTGTTCACGGTAACAGCACCTCCGAAATCACAAATAAAACAGGTTGGGCATTATTATACACGCCAGGCGGCAATTTGGCAAGATGGGCGGGATTGCAAAACATGAAACAATATGGTAGAATTTCTATAGAACCGCCGTTTTTTCTCGGAATATGGAGTCCCAACGAGCCGCACCGGGGGGGAACAGGCCTTCACGCGAAGATTAACTGATTTTTCGGAAAAGACGGAGGAAATCAACGCCATGATTACCTTGATTTCGAATCAAATGCCCCAGTACAAGGCAAACCTGCATTCCCACTCCACCCTGTCGGACGGACGTCTGACGCCGGAGGAAATGAAGGCGGCCTATAAGGCGCACGGCTATCAGATTCTGTCCGTTACGGATCATGAATATCCCCATGCCCATAACGATATGACGGAGCCGGATTTTCTGATGATTACGGGCTATGAGGCCTATATCCGCCCGGATAAGGACTGCCACTATAACCGCTACACCCCGGAGATTCACCTGAACCTGTTTGCCCGCAATCCTGAAAACGAAGCAATTGTGAACTATAACAGCCGCTGCTGTAAGTACGCTCCGGAAGAGGTAAAGGAGGCCTTCTGCAAGGTGGGCTCCCAGCGGCAGAGGGAATATTCCCTTTCCTATATTCAGGAGTTCATTGATACCGCCCGCGCCAACGGCTATATCGTCAGCCTGAATCATCCCCAGTGGAGCATGGATTCCTTCCCGTTCTGGCTCAGCCTGAAAAACTGTTTCTCCATGGAAATGTGCAACTTCTCCTGCCAGGTGGGCAGCCAGCAGGAATATAACGCGCAGCTCTAATCCTTTGAACTGTAATATCAAAAAAACACGGAAATTACTATATTTTCTTGATGCTGAAATATGTGGGGTTGAGATGGGGTTGATGAATAATGGGGTTGAAAAATGGGGTTAAATTTGCTATAATATAGGTGAGCAAAAGCAAAGGAGGTAACCCCAATGGCAATCCGCGAAGTTAAGGATAAGAAGACGGGAAAGATAATTGGATACAAGGCCAGATACTACTATGTCAAAGATGGAAAGAAACGTGATGCCGATACTAAACTTTGTTCTACACGCAACCTTGCCCAGAAAGAAGCTGAACGGTTAATAAAGTTTCATAAT
>JAZUDA010000138.1:0-8323 GCA_045639455.1 Clostridia bacterium
CTTGTTTTTTGTAAATACTGATTTTCGGAGGAAAACCATGCACGAAGGCGCTGCGATAAAGGTACGGATGGAACATGTTTCCAAATCTTTCCCTGGTGTTTTGGCCTGCGATAATATTTCGCTTTCCCTTGAAGCAGGGGAGACAATGGCCGTCATCGGTGAAAATGGGGCTGGGAAGTCCACCCTGATGAACATTCTAGAAGGCTTGTACATGCCCACTTCCGGCCGCATTTATCTGGACGACAAGCTTGTCAATTTCACTTGTCCGGGTGATGCTTTGGCAGCCGGTATCGGGATGGTGCACCAGCGTTATATGCTGGTTCCCGACCTGACTGTATGGGAAAATGTGGCAATCGGCATGCAGAGACTCATGCCTCACAGCCTGAAGCTGGACGAAAATTTCATTAAAGAACGCATTCAGCTGGTTTCCACCGAATACGGCTTATCTGTCAATCCAGACGCGTATATCTGGCAGCTATCCGTTGGCGAGCAGCAGAAAGTTGAACTGGTGAAGACCTTGTGCATGGGAGCACGTCTGCTGATTTTGGACGAGCCCACAAGCGCTCTGACACCGCAGGAGACAGACGACCTGATTGCTCTGCTGAAAAAGATGCGCGGAAAAGTGACGATTCTTTTCATCAGCCACAAGCTCGGTGAAGTGAAAGCACTATGCGAAAAAATGATTGTTATGCGCATCGGCCGTCTTGTTTTCAGTGGCAATACGGCAGACTATACCGCTTCTGAAATTGCTGCCATGATGACCGGTCACGATGTCAGCATGACAATCGACTGCCCGGCCAAGCGAATCGGAGGCCCGGCGCTTGTTCTGGAAGGAATCCGTGTCAAAAGCGATCGGGGTTACTATATTCTTGACGGCCTGAATCTAACGGTTCGCGAAGGGGAAATCCTCGGCCTTGCCGGTGTCTCTGGCAACGGTCAGCGGGAGCTCGCCGAGGCGCTTAACGGTTTACGAAAAATCAAGGGTGGAAAAGCCACCCTGTACGGCAAAAGCCTCGTCAGGAAATCCCCGAGACACATTATCAATCTGGGTATGGGGTATGTTCCGGAAGAAAGAAATATCGAGGGCATTGTCCCTTCCATGAGCATCAAGGAAAACCTGATTCTGAAAGATATTAAACGATTCGGCAAGCTTGGCATTATCTTGAGCAAGAAAGTAAAAAAGAACGCCGAAGACCTATGCAAGACATTTGATGTTCGTGCCGCGTCTCTGGATACAAGCGCCGGTTCTCTTTCCGGCGGCAACATTCAGAAGGTCATTCTTGCCCGTGAGATTTCCCGAAACCCCAAGTTTCTTGTCTGCGTTTACCCGATTCGCGGTCTTGATTTGGGTGCTGTCGAGTTTATTCATCAGCAGTTGCTCAAGCTTCGCGATTCCGGCGTGGGAATTCTCCTCATCAGTGAAGAGATGGATGAACTGCTCAATATGTCCGACCGGATTGCGGTCATTTTCAAGGGAAAGATTATGAAGATTATGGAGCGGGGCGAAGCCGATTCTCGGAAAATCGGTATTCTGATGGCGGGGGTGAGCGAAAATGAAGAAAAGTAAAACGCTGGCAAGGCTGCTTGTCATGGCGGGCTTTATCCTGTCCGCTTTCCTGATTGCCGCCATTCTGATGGGCTTCCTTGGGGCGGATGTGGGGAAGACATTCTCCGTCATTTTCCTTTATCCCTTCTCCACGCTTCGCGTCTTTTCCGGCGCCATTAACGTGATGACCCCACTTGCCATTGTGGGCATCGGCATCTGCATCGCTTACCGCAGCGGCTTTGTTAATATCGGCGGCGAGGGGCAGATGATTATGGGCATGCTGCTTGCCGTTCTTGTGGGACTGAAGACGGGAGACTGGCCCCGCTATCTGGCACTCCCGGCTGTTCTGCTGGCCGGCATGATTGGCGGTGGTATCTGGGGCGGCATCGCAGGTTTCCTGAAGACCCGTTTCCATGTCAGCGAGCTGCTTTCTACCGTTATGATGAATTACATCGCTACACAGTTTTACGCCTACATGCTTCGTATCCCACTGCTTGACCCTGCTGTTGCCGCAGGCGGCGGCGAAACCCAGACGGAAAAGTTGGCTCAAAATATATGGTTGAAAAAAATGAACGAGCTGATTCCGTCCCTGGATAAGAATGTGCGCTTCCATACGGGCTTTCTTTTTGCCCTTGTGCTGGCGGTCATTGTGTATTTGTTTGTCTGGAAGACGGTTCCGGGCTACAAGATGCGTGCTGCCGGTTCCTCCGCCCGGGCTTCCAAGTATGGCGGTATTCAGGTAAATAAGTACGTTGTCCTTTCGGTTATTCTTTCCGGCGTCTGCTGCGGTCTGGCTGGCACGATTGAAGTGCTCGGCATTCATCACCGGGGATTGAGCGGCATCACGGGCGGATACGGCTTTACCGGCATTGTGGTTGCCCTTTTCGGCGGTCTGCATCCCTTGGGCGTCATTCCGGCTTCGTTCTTCTTCGCGATTATCAGCTACGGCTGTTCCTCCCTGCAAATCAATCATATTGAGCTACCAAGTAATACGGTCAACATGCTGCTGGGTATGGTCATTTTGATTGTG
Source organism: Clostridia bacterium (assembly GCA_045639455.1). Taxonomy (GTDB): domain Bacteria; phylum Bacillota; class Clostridia; order Christensenellales; family Aristaeellaceae; genus JAZUDA01. The sequence goes on from JAZUDA010000138.1 coordinate 2,577, forward strand.
GTTTCCGCGAAGTCCGTATTGGCGAATCGCTATACTATGGACAAGCTGGAACGCAGGATCAGGGTGCTGTTTCCTGGAAAGGAGAATGCCAAATGATTGACTTTATTGTGCTCTTCATCACAACCGGTATTCCTCTTTCCTGCGCGCTCCTTCTCGCGGCGCTAGGCGAATGCGTGAACCAGCGCAGCGGAATTTTCAACCTGGGCTGTGAAGGCGTCATGAGTATGGGCGCGTTCATCGGCATGTTTATACCCTACATGGTTAACGGCTCCAAACCCGTTGCGTGGTATGTGAATGTAGCAGGCCTACTCGCAGCCGGCCTGATTGGTGCCCTGCTTGGATTGCTTTTCGGTGTGGTTGTCATTCGCTTCCACGCACCGCAGGGAATTGCCGGCATCGGCTTGCAGATGTTCGGTCTTGGTCTTTCAGGCAGCCTCTATCGGCATTTTGTCGGTGGAGCAGAAGCGGTTGCGGGCATCGGCAATATTCAGATTCCGCTGCTTTGTGAGATTCCCTATGTGGGGAAGATGCTTTTCTCCTGCAATCCCATGGTATATTTCGGCTTCCTAATGGTGCCTGTGATTTCCTTTATTTTGAAGAAAACGCCATGGGGACTCCGCGTCCGCGCCTGCGGTACCATGCCAAGCGCTGCTGATACCATGGGCGTGAATGTGAAGCGCACCCGCTATGAGGCGCTGGCTTTCGGCAGCATGATGGCTGGCCTCGCGGGCGCGTACATGTCCCTTTGCTACGCATACCTCTTCACGGATAATCTGATTGGCGGCCGTGGCTTTATCGCCGTCGCACTGGTGTATTTCGGCCAGTGGAGCCCTGTCGGTATCATGGGCGGCGCCGTGCTCTTCTCCATGGCGCAGGCGCTTCAGCTTGCCCTGCAGGGTTATGGCTTCTCCAGCTTTCCGTATGAATTCCTGGTACTCCTCCCGTATCTGCTGGTAATCGTTGTGCTTGCCTTTGCAGCTAAGAAAAAGAATGTGGGCCCTGCCGTCCTTGGCAAGCCATATCAGCGTGAGATGCGGGTGTAAGATAAGAAAGGATAACAAAAATGAAAAGAATTGTTTGTTTGGCTTTACTGTTTACGTTTATTATAACCGCTGCATTCGCTTCCGATTTTCCCGTAACTGTCGTTGATACAGCCGGGCGAAATGTAACAATCGCGGCAGTTCCCCAGCGTGTCGTCAGCGGGTACTATATTTCTACGTCCGCCATCATCGCGCTGGGTCAGAAGGACAGGATTGTCGGACTGGAAGCTAAGGCTGATAAGCGGGAAATCTATTCCCTTTCAGCCAAGGAACTGGTTAGCTATCCGAGTGTCGGTACCGCGAAGCAGCTGGATATGGAAACGCTTCTTAATCTGAAGCCGGAGTTTGTAGTCCTTCCCATGGCTCAGCGGCAGGCTGCCGATATCTTGACGCAGATGGGGATTCCCGCTATTGTGGTCAATCCCGAAAGCTATGATCAGTTCCTGGAAATGATTCGTCTTTTAGGTAAAATCCTTGACGCAGATTCCGACTTGCTGCTTTCCTTCTACACTGAAAAGGAGAATAAGCTCTCTTCTCTTCTTGCCGGCTGTGAGAAGCCGTCCGTTTACCTCGGTGGCAACAGTGATTTCCTCCGTACCGCCGGTTCATCCATGTATCAGGATACCATGCTTCGTTTTGCCGGCAGCATCAATGTGGCAGAAGATATCATGGATGCTTCGTGGGTAGATATCAGCTATGAGCAATTGATTGCCTGGAATCCGGATGTGATTCTTCTTGCGGCGGATGCCTCCTATACTGTAGAGGATGTACTTGCAGATGAGCTCCTGAGGGATGTGGGGGCTGTGAAAAACGGCAAGGTATATGCTCTCCCTTCTTCTCCCGAGGCTTGGGATTCTCCCGTACCCGGAACGATTGTAGGCAGTCTGTGGCTTGCGAGCCGTCTTCACCCCGAAGTTTATTCCGAAGAGGAGTTTATCAAGGATGCCAATGAATTCTACGAAACATTCTATGGCTTCACGCTCTATTAATAAGCCTTCTTTCATTCAAACCGCCATCCCCTGGCTGCTTGCAGTCGGGTTGACGGTTCTTTCTGTTCTGACGGGAAGATACTGTTTATCCTGGCAGGAAGTATTAAAAGGAAGCGGCCTTGACTATCAGGTTTTTATCCAGCTTCGTCTTGGCAGAACTGGTACTGTAATCTTGTCGGGTATCGCTTTAGGCGTGGCCGGGCAGGTTTTTCAGATTGTATTTCGCAATCCGTTGGCCGCTCCTGACACCGCAGGTGTCGCAAGTGGTGCTTCCGCCGGTGCAGCGTTATCCATTTTGCTTTTTTCCGGCGTAAGCGGAGTTACTCCATTGTTTTCCTTTGCCGGGGGAATGATTGCTGTTTTGACGGTCATTCTCCTCCAAACTTTCACTCGAAGGATTGGCGTAGGTTCGCTTGTCATTTGCGGTATTTGTGTGAACGCTTTGTTTCAGGCGTTGCTGGCCTACATGAAGACGGCGGCCGATCAGGATCATATCATTGCGTCCATTGAATTCTGGTTGATGGGGAGCTTTTCCGGTGCCACACTGGACACCCTTTGGAAAATGCTTCCCTGGGTCACAGTCAGTCTCCTTGGAATCGGTTTGATACACCGACCAATCCGCCTGCTTGCCTTTGAAGATGACGAGGCAATCATGCTTGGTGTCCCTGTTCTTTGCACCCGCGTTGCCGCGCTCGTTCTTGCCACAATGGCTGTGTCCGCTGTTATCTCCCAAACAGGGCTTGTATCATTTATCGGTCTTCTGGCGCCTCATATTGCCCGCCAGTTGTCTCAAGGGAAAAAGAAACCTTTCTTTTTCTCTGCTTTATCCGGTGCGGTTTTACTTTTGGGCGCGGATATTCTATCACGAAGTATCGCCTCTGCCGAGATTCCCATAAGTGTTTTAACTTCATTGCTTGGCGTTCCCACTCTGTTTCTGCTTTTATTCAGGAGGAACCGGCATGAAGCTACATGATACGCGGGGTCTTCGGGTACAGGGAATGTCCGCTTCCTTTGAAGAGAGAATCGTATTGGAGAATGTTACATTTTCCGTACAGGCGGGGCAGATTGTAGGCGTAATCGGCCTGAACGGAAGCGGAAAGACGACCCTGCTGCGCTCCATTGCCTGCCTGCAAAAGCATAGCGGAGTATGCGTCCTGAACGGAGTGGAGCTTGAGACTGTTTCGGTCTGGGAACGTTCTAAATTGATTGGATATTGTGCCGCGCAGCCAGAGATTCCGTCCGGTATTACCTGCCTTGAAACCGTGTTGACCGGTCTTTCCAGCCGACTTGGGCTATTCCGGCAGGTTACTGCGGAGCAGGAACAGGCAGCGATAAAGAAGCTTTCCCTTGTAGGGCTTGCTGACATGGCGGAACGGGAACTTCAAACGATTTCCGGCGGGCAACGGCGGCTTGTATTGCTTGCCAGGGCAATGGTGCATAATCCTTCGCTTCTGCTGTTGGATGAGCCGGATGGACCGCTTGATTTCACCCATCGAAAGTCTATGATGACATTACTGCACACTTTTGCCCAAGAAAGCGGGTGCTGTGTTCTGATTACCAGCCATGATGTGAACAGCATGCTGAACTATGCTGACCGTCTGCTCTTGCTACGGAACGGACATCTGATTGGTAATGTCAACTGTGTTGATTCATCTGCTGCGGAGCTGGAAGACACACTTTCCCGTATTTACGGACCGGTACGATTACTGCAAAACGGCTGTACTTATGTGATGACCGAAAAGATCTGAACGGAAGGGGGAAATCTGTTCCCGATGAAGATTGGCTGCATTGTATTAGCTGCCGGGAAAAGCACCCGTTTCGGGAAAGAAGATAAGCTTCTTCAGCCCCTCGGCGGTTCTCCGCTTCTTCTCTGCACATTGTCGGCGCTTCCTGTGAACCTTTTTGAAGCTTTCTGCGTTGTTACAAGTTCCGATTCTGTTTCAAAACTATGTGCCGACCATGGCTATTCCTGCGTAAAATACAGTGGGGGATTGCTCTCCGACAGTATCCGGGAAGGATTGAGAGTAATGCCGGAAGGTCTTGACGGTTTTTTGTTTGTCAACGGTGACCGTCCGTTCCTTACGACAACAACTATCAAACATATTCTTGCTTCTTTTGTCAAAAATCCGGAATGTGTAATCAGGCTGTATTCCGGCGAGAATCCATCAAACCCTGTTTTGTTTCCAGTTTCGGCTAAAGATGTCTTGTTCTCTCTTCGAGGCGATCAAGGCGGCAGCCGGTTGATAAAAAGCGGCAGATATGGTATGATTCCGGTACAGGCTGCGTCTGAAAGCGAAGTCTTTGACATAGATGACCAATCAACGCTGGCTCAGGCGAATCGGATTCTGCAATCAATCTCAGTAAAGGAGTGAAGGCATTTGTATTCCGCAAATCAATACCTTTTCGCTTCCTCGGTTCAGGAGGCAGTGCAAGAACTTCAGAAATCCCCCTCCAATCGGATCATTGCCGGCGGGACATGGCTTCGTATGTGTCCGATCCGCATCGGCACGTTGATTGACCTGAGCCGCCTTGAACTGAACAAGATTGAATCTGTTAACGGAGAAATTCACATCGGTGCCATGACGCTCCTTCGGGATATCGAGACGAGTCAGCTGCTTCGTGAAGCTTGCGGCGGTGTTCTTCCCGCATCAGTCAAAGATATTGTGGGTGTCCAGTTCCGAAACAGCGCTACTGTCGGCGCGGGTGTTTACAGCGGTTTTGGCTTCAGCGACCCGCTTTGCTCGCTGCTGGCAATGGACGCCGATGTAGTGCTTGCCATCGCCGGAAGAATGAAGTTGGCTGAATATCTTTCAATTGTACGTACAAGAAAAAATCGCGATATTCTGTTGGAAATACTGGTCAAGCCTGACGGTTGTACCGGTTCCTGGCAGACTTTCCGTCAGACGGCCACCGATTATTCCGTGCTTAACCTGTGCGCGGTAAAAACTGCGGATAATAAATTTCGTATCGCCATCGGTTCTCGTCCCGCGAAGGCCGTTCGCTGTGTGGAAGCCGAACAGTATCTGGAACAGGGAGATGTCGCTCAGGCCATGGAAGCGGTAACGAAGCTGCGTTATGGTTCCAACCTGCGCGGTTCCGCCTCCTACCGTCAAGTGCTCGCGAAAGTTTTGCTGGAGGACGCAATGAAGGAACTGGAGGTAAATGCCCGATGAAGTTCATTCTGAACGGAAAACAGATTGAGCGTGTCATTCGGCCGGATGAATCCCTTCTTGAATTGCTTCGTGACTGCGGCTGTGCCTCCGTCCGCAACGGCTGTGATACCACAAACTGCGGCATCTGCACCGTCTGGGTAGATGAAAAGCCCGTATTGAGTTGCTCCTATCCAGCGCCCCGAGCTGAGGGAAAAAGCGTCACCACTATCGAAGGTGTTCGCGATCAGGCACAGAGTTTGATGCAATGCTTCGCCGATGAAGGTGCCGATCAATGCGGATACTGCGCCCCCGGCCTGCTGATGACAATTCTTGCCATGAAAAAAGAACTGTTCAATCCTGATGATGACCAAATCAAGGCGTATCTTTCCGGCAATCTTTGCCGATGCACCGGATATGCCTCCCAGATGCGGGCCATCAAGGCGTATCTTCGGAAGGAGGTACCCGCCGAATGAGCAGCTATAGAAGCATAAACCGTGCCGTACCAAAGTCCGACGCGTTTGCCCTGATGAGCGGAGCTCCCGCCTATACGGGGGATATGGTCGCCC
>JAZUDA010000139.1:0-4901 GCA_045639455.1 Clostridia bacterium
ACAGATGGCGGCTCCCGGTAAAAAGCGGAGCCAGAGGCCCTTCCAAATGAATCCCGTGCAGGACGCCCTTCTCCTTCAGCGGGGTCAGCCGCAGCTTCAGACGGGGCTCACCCCCGGCAAGCGTCAGGGATTCCGCGTCAGACTCAGAGGAACGGAAAGGAACGGTATCCCCCTTGTACAGGTCAAAGAACGAATCAAGGGCGGAACCGGTCAGGGGAAAAGTGTCTGAAGGGCCCTCATCGGTATCAGATCCGGAAATCAGATCCCGAAGCAGATTGAACGTGTCCAAATCCTTCCCGGTATAAGTCTGAGCGGAAAAATCAAGGGTGAGCGTTTTACTGATGACCAGCTGCGCGTTGTTCCGGAAAGCGTCAATCAGTTCGACGGGATGGCGCACCTTCAGGAGACGGGAGACGCCGGTGCGGAAGTCAATATTCAGACAGTACTTTCCATCCTGATCCGTCATGGTCAGGGAAGGCTGAATGAAAACGGGCGTTTTTTCTTCAGAAAGACGGTGTTCATCGGGTGCGGAGACGGAACGGAAGCTTTCCAGCAGCGCCAGACCGTTTTCATCGGTGGCGTCTCCGCCGGAATAGGTGGTCAGGCTGTCATACAGCGCGATTAAAGCGGCAACACGGTGAACACAGGGCGTGTTTTCATCCGTGACGGAACAGCCGCAGTCGGAACGGAAAAAGAGGCTGTTTTCATCGTAATAGATGGAAACGGTGTCGGGCTGCGGATTTCCGGGGACACGAAACTCACAGGTATGGAAATGGAGAAGTGTTCCGAAATCATGCGTTTTTCCGGTCGTATGGGAAAGAAGCGCGCCGCTTTCAAATAACTGCTGCGCCTTGTTATACGTATCCTCATAGATGACAAGATTTCTCGTCAGCTCGGGGAAGTTGAAATACTGGTATCCGGAAGGCGTCCGGGCAAATGGCGTAACCCGCTTTTGACGGGCGCGCGACGAGCCTGACGCAGGGTGCATTTGTTGCTGTTCCAGGGCAAAAAGCGCCGCCGCCTCGTGGGCACAGTGCTTTCCTGAAGCGGCGGAAAAACAGGAGCATCCCATGGCGGTCAGAATATTGTTGCGAAGCTGAAGACGAACCGTATACCTCGGAAAAAGGCCAACGGGTACAACCCATTGGCCCGGCGCATTTTCAACAGGCGTTCCGACATATCCTTTTTGCCAGAGACGTTTGCCTTCGTTCAACTCAAAATCGGCGAAAAATTGGGAAAATGTCATTGTACTCTCCGGTTTTTATTGCTTTTGCAGCTGGGCGATAATCGCGCGGGCGGCCTCTTTCCCGGCCCCCATGGCGGAAATTACGGTTGCGGCACCGGTCACCGCGTCACCTCCGGCATATACGAAGGGGCGGCTTGTCCTGCCTGTGCCTTCCTCGGCCACGATGCAGCCGTGACGGTTTATATCAAGCCCCTGGGTGGTGGAGGAAATCAGCGGGTTCGGGCTGGTCCCCAGCGCCATGATGACCGTATCCACCGGGAAGGTGAATTCACTGCCCGCGATGGGGACGGGACGGCGACGGCCGCGCTCATCGGGCTCGCCCAGTTCCATCCGCAGACACTTCAGGCCGGACACCCAGCCATCCTGCCCCAGTATTTCGGTGGGGTTGGTCAGCAGGCGGAATTCGATGCCCTCTTCCATGGCGTGCTCCACTTCCTCCTTCCGGGCAGGAAGCTCTTCCATGGAGCGGCGATAAACAATCTGAACCTTGTCCGCACCGAGCCGCAGGGCGGTGCGGGCGGCATCCATGGCCACATTACCGCCGCCGACAACAGCTACCTGCTTGCCCCGGTGAATGGGTGTGGCGCTGTCCGGACGGAAGGCCTTCATCAGATTGCTGCGGGTCAGGAACTCATTGGCGGAGAAAACACCGTTCAGCCCTTCGCCGGGGATGCCCATGAACATGGGAAGGCCGGCGCCGGAGGCGATATAAATGGCTTCAAACCCCTCGGAAAGCAGTTCGTCCACGGTGACGGTCTTGCCTACGATGGTATTTGTAACGATTTCCACACCCATGGCGCGCAGGTTGTCAATCTCGTTTTTGACGATCGCCTTGGGCAGACGGAACTCCGGGATGCCGTACACCAGCACGCCGCCCGCCTCGTGAAGCGCTTCAAACACGGTAACCTCACAGCCCTCGGCTGCCAGCTCCCCGGCGCAGGTCAAGCCGGAAGGCCCGGCGCCGATGACGGCAACCTTGTGCCCGTTGGGCAGGGGATGGGAAGCTTTTTCCTGACCGGCGGCGCGGTGGCGGTCCGCAACAAAACGCTCCAGACGGCCGATGGCGACACTTTCGCCTTTGACGCCGCGAACGCAGCGCGCCTCGCACTGGGTCTCCTGGGGGCAGACACGGCCGCATACGGCAGGCAGGGAGGAACTTTCACGGATGATGCCGTAGGCATCTTCAAAACGGGAATCCTTGATCATCGCGATAAAGTCGGGAATATTGATCCTGACGGGACAGCCCTCCACACAGGGACGGTTCTTGCAGTGCAGGCAGCGCCGGGCCTCCAGCACGGCCATTTCCTCTGTATAGCCGCATGCGACCTCGTCAAAATTGCGCGCGCGCACATCCGGAGCCTGAGTAGGCATGGGCGTTTTAGTCTGCTGAACCATTTGTCTGCACCTCCCGGAAAAGATTACACTGTGCTTCTCTCGCGGCGGATTCAAAGGTACGGTACATGCGGGAACGGGCAATGGCTTCGTCAAAGTCCACCTGATAGCCATCGAACTCCGGCCCGTCTACGCAGGCGAAGCGGGTCACCCGCTTGCCGTCCTGAATCAGCGTCAGACGGCAGCCGCCGCACATTCCCGTGCCGTCTATCATGATGGGGTTCATGGATACGGTGCAGGGGATGCCGTACGGCTGAACCGCCTGTGCGACAAACTTCATCATGATCAGCGGGCCGATGACGAATACCCGGTCAAACTGCTCTCCCTCAGCCAGGAGGCGGGAAACGGGCGCGGTAACGTTGCCCTTTTCGCCTGCGGAACCGTCATCCGTGACGGTGATAAGACGGTCGCAGCAATCGGAAAATTCATCGCGCAGAATGACCAATTCCTTACTGCGGAAGCCGATAACGCCCGTGACGCTGCAGCCCTGCTCCCGCAGAGCCTGCGCCACAGGCAGGGCAATGGCACAGCCTACGCCGCCGCCCACGACAAGCGCCTTTTTTACGCCCTCCGTTTCGGTAGGACGGCCGAGCGGACCCGCGAAATCATGGATATATTCTCCTTCGTTCAGGCAGTTCAGCCGCATGGTGGCGGCGCCTACAACCTGGAAAATGACGGTAACGGTACCGTTTTCCCGGTCGTATCCGGCTACGGTCAGCGGAATGCGTTCAGCGTCATCATGAGAACGGAGAATAATAAACTGCCCGGCGCGGGCTTTCTGCGCCACGCGGGGGGCCTCAATCACCATGCGGGTCACGGTGTCATTCAGCGGCTCTTTTTTCACAATACGGTACATGGCATTATTCCTCTTTTTTATTCAGGCTTGGACAGACGGCGGTACAGCGCGGTGAGGAAGGAGCCGTCATCCAGCAGAACGGTTTTGAAGGTTTCCTCCGCCCGGGAAATCTCGATGATATCCTGATCGGACACGGGATACTTCTCGGTTGAATCGGCTAAAAGGAAAGGACAGGCATCCGGCTGGTAGGAAATACCGTAGGGCATCCGTACCTGCAGGAAAAGCCGCTGATCCCCCTGAAGTACAAGGGAATTGCAGCCCCACAGACGGGAGGCAACCGGCTTTACGGTGAGCACATCGCAATCCGGGCTGATGACCGGGCCACCGTTGACCATGTTGTAGGCGGTGGAGCCGGTAGGGGTGGCAATGAGAATGCCGTCGGCGGAGAAGGCGGGCATAGTGTTGCCGTTAATCTTCATACTGACGGAAATGGCGCGGTTGCAGGAGCCGCGGTTGACCATCACCTCGTTCAGCGCCAGGGCGCTGTCGCAGGTGCCGTCCGGATGACGCAGTGTAACGCGAATCAGGGCTCTGGACAGGACACGTCTTTCCCCGGCAAGCAGACGGGACAGCATATCAAAGGCGTTCTCAGGGAAGCACTGGGCCAGGAAGCCTACATGGCCGAAATTGATCAGCAGGAAGGGCAAATCAAGCCGGCCTAGCTGACGCACGGCATAAAGCAGCGTTCCGTCGCCGCCCATCACAATCACGACCGTATCATCGGGCAGGGAGGAAGGGGAGGACAGAACAGCCCCCGGGAAACCGTAGTCGTCAAGGGTAAAAACGGCCTGGGAACGGCTGATGAGCCATTCATTCAGGGAAGAAGAAAAGGCCATTGCCTCGGCCTTACGGGGATTCGGCAGAAGAAGGAAATGCATAGACGCGTATGCCTCCCGGAAACAAACATATTATCATCCACTTTCATTATATAGACGTGACTCTTCTTTGTCAAATGCGAAAAAAGATTTGCCTATTTGCTCAGGATAGAGTATAATAGCCCCGTACCAATTCTAAATGCGAAAAGGAGCGTGTTTCCCATGTCTCAGGTTCTTGTTGAAGTATCCGCCCGTCACGTACATGTTACCAAGGAACATCTGGCCATTCTGTTCGGTGAAGGCCATGAGCTGACCGTGAAGAAGAATCTGTCCCAGCCCGGGCAGTTTGCCTGCGAAGAGCGCGTTACCGTTGTCGGCCCCAAGGGTGAAATGGCCGGCGTGTCCATCCTCGGGCCCTGCCGCAAGGAGACCCAGGTGGAGCTGTCCCTGACCGATGCCCGCAAGATCGGCGTGGTTGCCCCCATCCGTGAGTCCGGTGATCTGGAAGGCTCCGGCGCCTGCAAGCTGGTCGGCCCCAACGGCGAAGTGGAAATCGCCAAGGGTGTAATCGCCGCCATGCGTCATATCCACC
>JAZUDA010000140.1:0-5556 GCA_045639455.1 Clostridia bacterium
CACGCGTCACCTTTGACGCGGCGCACGGCAAGCTGAGCGGCCTTCTTTACATGCCCAAGGGCGCGTCCGAAAAGGATCCCCGCCCCACGGTCATCGTGACCCACGGCTACCTGAACTCCGCGGAAATGCAGGATGCCAACGCCATTGAGCTGTCCCGCCGCGGCTACGTGGTGCTGGCGCTGGATATGTATGACCACGGCCATTCCAAGCTGGATCCCGAAAACTACAAGACCTTCGAAGCCTTCGGCTCCTTCCTGGCCACCTGGGCGCCCTTCTGGAACTACTCCATGACCGACGCCGTGGCCTATATGTATGAGCAGCCCTACGTCCTGAAGGACGAACAGGGCAACGGTATCATCGGCGTGACCGGCCACTCGATGGGCGGCTTCTCCAGCGCCATGGCACTGTGCAACGATGAACTGGAGTATCAGCAGACCGGCATCCGCAAGATCTACTGCGGCCTGACCGAGGGCGCGGACTTCTCCTACACCGGCATGTTCGGCTTTGACGCCGCGACCGCCGATGCCCTGGGCGGCGGACGTATCCTGGGCAAGGTTGCCGCCCAGTACGACGAGTTCTTCTTCAGCGCGCCCGACGATCCCGCCGGCACCGTGCGCCACAAGAACTACGTCGCCACCCCCGACGGGCAGACCTTCCTGCAGCGGACGGATGCCGAGCCCGACACCTGGTATGAAACCTCCGACGGCGGCAAGCGCATCATTTACCAGCCCGCCGAGACCCATCCCTGGAACCACTTCTCCACCGTTACCACGGCCCACGCCATCGACTTCTACACCACCGCCTTCGAGGCGTTCCCTGTAGGCAGCACGGTCGCCGCGGGCAGCCAGATCTGGACCTGGAAGGAAGCCTTTGAGTGCCTGGCGCTGATCGGCTTCATCCTCTTCATCATCCAGCTGGCGAAGCTGCTGGCGGATTTGCTGCCCTTCGCCAAGACCCAGCTGGCCCCCGCGCCCTCCAAGAAGGGTACCGCGGCCATCGTGAACGCCATCGTGCTGATCGCCAACGTTCTGCTGATGGGCCTGATTTACTCCCCCGTTTCCGACGGCAATCCCGCCGACCTGTGGATGTGGATACTCTTCGGCGTAAGCGTTGCCATCGCCGCCGGCGCCCTGCTGTTCGGCTTCAAGGCTGTGCAGAATAAGAACACCGGCAAGACCGTTGCCGCGGGCATCGCGCTGGTCGCCGGCGTTGTCGAAGCCATCCTGTCCCGCAAGGTGGACGTGCTCTACACCGCCACTGCCTGGACCGCCCCTGGCGTCAACCCCGTTGCCGCCTGGACGCTGCTGTGCGGCGTGCTGGTGCTGGCCGTGCTGGCCTTCATGGCCCTCATCGCCAAGGACAACCCGAAGCTCTCTTCCTACGGCATCGTGCTGAAGGCCGGCCCCATCCTGGGCGGCCTGGTGATCGCCGCTGTGACGGTATTCGTTTCCTACGCGCTGCTGTTCCTGGTGGATGTGATCTTCAAGACCGACTTCCGTATCTGGGTGTTCGCCTTCAAGACCTTTGACGCCAACATCACCGCGGCCGTGCTGCGCTACCTGCCCACCTTCCTGCTGTTCTACCTGGTATCGGCTGTCTCCATCACCGTGAATACCAATACCGAAAAGCTGCAGGGCACGAAGGGCTACTTCGCGGCTGTCGCGCTGAATGCCGGTGACACCATCCTGTGGCTGGCCGTCCAGTACATCATCCTCTTCGCTACCGGCGTTGCCGCCATCCCCGGCGCGGCGCTGAGCGGCATCGTGCTGGTCGCCACCTGCCTGACCCTGATTGTCACCGCCTGCATTGCCCGCGCCCTGTACAAGAAGACCGGCAGCGTCTGGGCGCCCGCCTTCATCAACGCGCTGATCGTGACTATCATGACCATCGCCAACACCACGGTATACTTCAAGTAATCCAAACCCGGCCCGGGCCGCCTCGAAAGGGGCGGCCCCTTTTTTCGCCCGCGGCAGGAAAAAAGGATGTCAGGGGAGAACAATACACCGGAGTAGCCCTTTTCGCGGATGCTTCGTATCTATCCTTGCAGATACAACGGGAGGAAATGGTGACCGGGGGCTCCGGGATTGATGTCTCCAAGGTCGAATACGGGATTAAGCATCTGCAAAACGCGGCCGGGATGTGCACCGCCGAAATCCCCGAAATCGTAAGAATTACATCACGGGGCTGGTCGAATACCTGCAGGGAATGGGCAAAGATTTCCGTATGGAAACCGTCCGCACGGTCATGAGCGTGGCCAATAACGAACTGGACGCGGTGATCGACGCCGGCGCGGGCGTGGAGCTGAAGGAACCGGTATATGCAATCAAAGGCGAGCTCCTGTCCGCGTATTATGAGCTTGATTTCTGATTGAAGAGAGCGACTACCGGGCCGGTGCAGGCAACAACAGGACAAAAAGGAGGATGAACCGTATGAACGCGAACGAAATGAAGGACAATGAACTGGAAATGGTGACCGGAGGCACCGAGGAGAAAATCCGGTATCAGTACCACGTGGGGCAGTCTGTGGTCGGAAAGGAAACGGGCTTCGTAATGTATATCTGTGAGCTGTACGGTTGGAGCAAAGCGTACAATTGTCCCGATTACCGGACCATCATTCTTTCAAGCAAAGACCCGAATTACCCCGCGGGGGCTACCTATTTCATCGCCGAGGTAAACATCGAGGGAGAATATATCTACCACTGACCGATGGCGGAACGCGTAGAAACCGCGCGGACAGGGGAAAAGCATCGCGCCTGTGAAAGGAGAAAACCATGAAAACGAATGAAGCGCCGAAAAAGGAAGCCGCGGAACTGACGGAGGACGGGCTGAATAAGGTGCTTGGCGGAACGGGCCTCACGCCCGGAGGGCTTGAGAATATCGGACCGAAAGAGGATCTGGGGGTCGAATTAACGTCTTCCCCGCTGGAAATGACGAATGTGGATATCGCGAAGGAATTCGAGAACGCCATCAAAAGCCAGCGGGCCGCCGGCGCGCCCCAAAGAACGATCGCGATTGATGACGGGGCGATGAAAAAAGTATGGGAAATCAAGAAATAACGGGATCGCACGCATCAAAAAAGGCCCCCGCGGGCCGAAAAATCCCCCCTTACCACCGGCAAGGGGGGACGTTTTTATTTCATCAGGGACATCATCCGTTCCGCAATCCGGCGGAGGTCATCCAGGACGGCACGGTTTTCCTTCGTGCTGAGGAAGCGGTCCTGACAGGCGGCGAACACCCTTTCGCAGCAGGATTTCACGCCGCTCCAGTCGCAGCGGTTGATGAAAGCGGTAAAGTCCTCCATCAGGCTTCCGAGAGCCTCTTTTTTCTCCGCCTTTTCTATCCGGAGGCGGTTGGATTGGAACAGGAGCGACTCCAGCTCGTTCATCACAAGCGCGCGAAGCTCCGCGTCCGGGTCCATGGCGCCCCCCGAAACGGAATCCAGCGCCTTTTCGTTCAGTTCGTCCGTGGTTTTACGGCTATCCATGGCTTCCGTCTCCTTTTTCCGGTTTTTCTTATCTGAATCATACCACAAAAACGGCGGCTGTCAATCGCCCGCGGCGCTTTCTCCCTTGCAATTATCGCAAACCGAATGTATAATGATACAGTAAACGTTTTTTGCCTGATGAAGGAGGAAAAGGAAATGAAAATGAAACGGATGTTTGCCCTGCTGCTGGCGACGGTCATGCTGTTCGGCTGCGCGCTGGCGGAGCCGGAAGCTGTCGCAACATACATCGACGGTACGGGAGCCCGTATAGAAGACAAGATTCCTGCCGGAGAAAATTTGGAAATTGAAAAGCATTCCGGCTATTACAATATTGTTGTGGCCTGGAATGACGGTCAGACACATGATGATCAGAACCTGATCGACAGCACAATGGACAACGCGATCTCTCTGAAGGATGGAGAAGATCAGTACAGTGTAACAGTTAACGGAAATGTAGCTTTTTCCGGCAGCTTAGGTGACGCGATCAATACAGGCAACAGTTTTGACGCGAATATCTACGTCAACGGAAATGTCTCTTCAGCCGGAACCGGCGGCATCATCGCGTTAAACGGGAAAGAAGATACCGAATCCGCGATCATTGTGTACGGCGATGTGACGCTTGATGCTGATGAATATGACGCCACGGCGATTCAGGTCGGTAACGCGGATGTCGTTGTATGCGGTGATGTGACAGCAACAAATAGTACCGAAGATCCATTTTTCGCAGTCAGGGCGAAAAGCAGCGGCAATGTTGTCATTACCGGGGATCTGACGGTGAGCAATTTCAGTAAGGCTGTTTCGCTCTCAGATGATGGCGCGACCGTGTCTGATGCGCATGTTGAAGTAAGCGGCAATATAGAGAACGACACGGGCGATGGAATTTATCTTGAAATCGCGGGAACCTCAACCGTCAGCATCGGCGGAAATGTGTCCGGCGGCAAATGCGGCATTTTTAATAAAGAGTCTGAAGACAATCAGGTGACCGTGGGCGGCGATGTGACAGCCGGCACGTACGGAATTCAGGATAATTTCGGCACGGGCAATCAGGTAACCGTGGGCGGCGATGTCAACGGCGTGTACGGAATTCTGGATAATTTCAGCACGGGCAATCAGGTGACCGTGGGCGGCGATGTCAACGGCGGAATCTGGGGTGTGACGCTGGATACGACCAGCAAAGAAACCGTCAGCATCGGCGGCAATGTGACGGCCGGTTCATTCGGAATTCGGGATGAAGACGGCGAAAACAATCAGGTGACCGTGGGCGGCGATGTCAACGGCGGAGAAATGGGAATCAGGCTGATTGGCGTTGACGGAGACACAATCAGCGTTGAAGGCAACGTGTCCGGCGACGAAAACGCCATCGATGTGCAGGATAGTCAGAATGTAACCATTGATGTCGGCGGCGATGTCACAGGCAGCGTGGCCGGCATCGAAGTGATGGAAAGCACGAATACGAAGGTCAGCGTTGAAGGCGACGTATCCGGCGAAGTGGCGGCTCTCGCGATCGGTAACGAAGGCACGACCATCACCGTCGGCGGCAACGCGACGGCCAGCTGGATCGGCGTTGAGACGGACAATATGACGGAAATCTTCATCGGCAATCCGGAAGACGATACGACCGGCAATGTGACCGTGACCGTGAAAGGTGAAGCAATGGAGGCCCTGGCCGGCACCGGCGTGGGAATCGTGCTGCTGTCGGATGACCCGGCGGAGGGCATCGTTCAAATCACCGGAACCGTGACCGGCGTCGGGGAAGCCCCCGCGCTGGTGGTTGTTGATGAAGGCATCGGTGTGACGGCGGAGAATATCGCGGAACTGCTGCCCGAAATCACCGTATTTGAGCTGGCGCCCGCTGACGGGGAAACCTTTGTCAGCTACGCGATTCAGAACAACGGCCCCGATATGGAAGTGGAGAAGGATCAGGACAGCGAAATCGTCAAGGCAATCGCGGAAGCCATCCAGTACATTGTCAAGATTGCCGATGACTCCAAGGATAAGGTAACCGTATCCGGCACGTCCACCAGCAGCACCGGCCTGACGGTAGCGAAGGAAAACGACAAGCTGCAGGTACAG
>JAZUDA010000141.1:0-6116 GCA_045639455.1 Clostridia bacterium
CTCTGCCCGGAACGACCGCATGGAAACGCCCAGATGAAGGTTTTCATTGACGGTCACATTGGCGTTGTCCTGGATTCGTTCGACGACTTTTCCCTCGTCATATTCCTTGTCCGTCAGGTTCGGTGAGATATAGACTTTCCAGTCCCGGAAAACACCGTTGACTGCCTTTAGCCATTCACTGATGCCGGCTTCGCCCGTATTGATTTCCTGTCCTCCGCCCACGAGGCATACAATAACCGCCCAGTCGTGGCGCAAATCCAGCGACCAAATCAGAAACTCCGGCTCCGAATATGGGAAATCCGGGATACCTTTCTTTCTGTTAAGCCAATTCGCCAGAGCTTCCTGTGTCCAGGCACGCTGCGCTTCGTCAAAAATCGCTACGTTTTCCACGCCCTCGAATTTCTCGCCGTCCAGCTTTTTGTACTTTGCCTCGTCCACCTGAAGCTTTCCGTCCTGTATCACCAGCTTATGCCCGTCGTTTTTCAGTATGGTCAAATAGTCATTACGGTAATGGTGAATAATCTGGATGAAGGATTTAACCTGGCGGCGGGCCTCTGTAATGGTGCAATTCGTTCCGCTTTCCTCGCATTGCTGCTTTTTGTCACGGGCAAGTGCCTCTGTCAGCACGTCCACCAGCGGCCCGTTTCCGGAAAGTTAAACAGCCATCTCATTCTCGCCATTTTCCGTTTTTGCGAACTGCTGAATCGCCACATTCAGCCCCACAAGCGTTTTTCCCGCGCCCGGTACACCTGTCACAAAGCAGATCGCCTTTTCTCCCCGGTCACGGGTTCGGCGAATGATTTGCAAAATAGTGTCCGTTGTTTTTTTTAGGCTTTCACCTGAGGCTTCTGTCTTCGTAATATTCTCCACGCTGTGGTGCGTGTACATATAGCTTGCCGCCTGAATAATGGTTGGCGTTGGCGAATACCGGGCGAATTTCCACATGCTGTCGTCCAAATCAGCCGGATCGGGCTGCCGTGCCGGGCAGGATGCCAGTATGTTTTTTATCAAGTCGGGCAGTAGGGCTGCGTTTGTGCACAGTGGCTCATACACCCAATCATCATAAATACTTGGTTGCCAGACTATGCTGGCAGAGGCGGCCCGGGTCGCCACAAGAATAGGCACAATAACCCGCTCATGACTTGCTTCCTGAAAGTTCTTCAAGTCCAGGGCGTAGTCCCATACCTGCTCGATATCGTTGCGCAGATACTCTTCCGCGCCTACCTTGAATTCCAGCACAAAGACGATGCCGTGTAGCAGCAGGATAACATCCGCACGCCTGCCGAGGCGAGGAATGTCATACTCCATAATAATCTGCCCGTGCGGATATCCGGCGCACAGTTCCTTCAGAATATCAATCTCGTTTTGCCAGGCGTCGCGCTGCGCCAGATTGATATCAAATTCGCTGTGGCTCGTCAACGTCTGCAATACCTCATTGGACGAGCAAAAAGAGCGGATTGTCTCTGCATAATAATAGCGGGCCATGTCAGTCCTCCCACAAAGATCATTGTAGAGAAATGAAGAAGTGCTCACTCCGTTTCCTCGGAATTGACGCAGGAATGAACCGCCTGCACCGGGGAAGCACACAGATACGTGTTTTCCTTGAAAATCAGATTTTTCACGCTGGCCGAGAATACGCAGGCGCCGGCCTCCTGCGTGAAGCGGTTGTGTCTGATGCTGATTTTATCATGGTAGTAAAAACCATCCGGCATTTCAGGACGTTCCTTGATATCGATTACGGCGCGTGCCGTCCTGTTTTGCAGACAGTCATCGAAGAAATTGTCATGGATGCTGACCTCTCTCGTGCTTCCGGCCTCGAACCATTTTAACGGGTCGGACTCAAAATTGATAGCGGAATGATTCGTATGAAAATGATTGCTGCAGATTTCAACAAATCCCTTTGTGGCAATCAGCATCCCGCGCGCCCGGTTATTGCGGAATATGTTATTTCGGATGATTGCATCCGGCTGATCCGTCAGGCTTTCGATAATCTGCCCCTCGGCACAGGTGCCGGTTTGCATTTTGATTTCCAAAGCGGTCTTGTCCGGATTCAGAACGCGCACCGCCGTCACGACGGCGGTTCCCGTGGGTTGTTGAGTCCGTTGATTCTGGAATTGGATGGTATCACCCACATCATAGATATTGATTCCTCTTGTCTGCCAATGCGGATAGCAAACCAGAAGCCGGTTCTCCGTCTTCTTTTCCAGAACGGTGTATATGCCATGGATATTTACTGCGTCATCAAGCTGATTTTCGAACAGGCATTCCTCAATGCAGATTTTTCCGCGACAATTGGCGAAATGGGACGCGTCCTGTCCTGCGGACCAGCAGTTGCCTCGTTCGGGGGTAACGGTACAGGAACGGATTGTCAGATTCCCGCTCTTTTGAAAAAGGAAGGCCATGCCGTAGCAGGTGTTCACAGTGATATTTTCCAGTTTCACATCCGATGACTGCTCGGTAAAGAACGCTTGACCGCACCTCCGTGAAGTCGCGAAAACAATCGTATTTCCAACAACAGGAGTTATCGGAACGTCATAAAGCGTCAGGATATTTCCATCCAGTGACTTACGAAGCTGATCGATTGGGCATCCGAAGTTATTGTCACCCGTACCGACCCGGATTTCTCTTGTTGCGGTCGTATATTCGAGTGTGCGGGTAATCTTATAATAGTCCTGCATGTTATGCATCAGCAAGACCTTGTCATGCAGTTCAAGGAACGGCGTTTTCTCCAGCGCTATCTGAACCTCTTCCTTGTCCGAGCGGATCACCTTGCCCTGGAAATTGCACGTATCCGCGTATGTGACATACAGGTTGCGGATGGTTACCTGCCGGGATTTCCTGATAACCGCGAAATCCATCACGCCGTGCAGGATAAAGGTACTGTTTTGGCCGTCCAGGATGAAATCCGTCATTTCATCCAGGAATACCGCTGCCGGATGAAAGCCGTTAAAGCCGTGATTGGACGGGCAAATAACAGGCGCCGGGCAATCTTCCGCGTATATGTGATAGACCCCGTGCGGGATCAAGAGCATATGAAATCCATGCTGTCTCGCATTGTTGATTGCTTCATTCAACAGGATTCCAACGGATCCAAAAGAGGCTTCCTCCGTCGAAATCCGCAGGCTGTATTCCTCGCTCGTCATTTTCAAAAACCTCCCCGCACATGACATAACTTCATTTTAATATAGATTCTGCAAAATATCAATCGCAAAAAGGAGTTATGGAAAGGCAGAGCGCAAACTCGGATTTGATTGTTCTTCTTGTCAACCGCGAACGCCTTTGATTTTTCCGACTTGTGTGGTATAACACCTGGTGCTGAATGCGAACCGCAGTACCGCGGATTCACAGTGCGGAACTTAACAGACGAAAAAGAAATCTCCGAACCGTATCGCCAGGTTCTGCCCGGGCATGGATTTCCGGCCGGTGATTGAAACGGGGTTTGTCCGGCTGCCCGCGTCCGTTCGCATAGCGTTATGAAGGGCATCATCCGCAAGGAAGATGCCCGTGAAGATTGAAAGGATGAAAAGAATGAAACACCTCCGTACCCGTATCGGAATGATTCTGATTGCCTTTGTAATGATGTTTAACCTGCTTCAGCCGACCGGCGCGTCCGCGTTGACGGAGGATGAAATCAGGGGATATCTGAACGATTTGGTTGAAATGAACAATGATACCTATTCTTTGACCATGGCCAATCTGGACGGGGCCAAAGCAGAGCTGACTGCGGCGCTAAAGTCGGCTGTCAGCGGGCTTGAGGCAAAAATCGCGGCACTGGATGCGCGCATCTCAGAGATTCCCGCCGGTGAAAAGGGCGAAAAAGGCGATAAAGGAGACAGCGGCGAACAGGGGCCCAAGGGCGACAAGGGTGACACCGGCGCGCAGGGGCCCAAGGGCGCTGAACTGACGTTGGACGGTGCTTTCACCGCAGTTTCCGTATTCCTGATTAACTGAAAAATTGACGGTCGGGAGGATTCAGTTCTTCCCGGCCTTTTTTGCTTTCTGCCGCGTTCCCCCACCTCGCGAGACCGCGTTCCCCCTTCATTGTTCATATTTTGTTTTATTTTTAATAAATATGCGCCGTTTTACGGAAAGGATGGTATAATACATCCCGGTGTCCGCGAAAGGCGAACCCGGAAAGGCAGGTATATGCGTGAGCAGATAAAGTGGCTTTGGGAGAACATGGATCGAAAGTATCGGGTACGTCATATCATCGCGTTGATTATCAGCGCCGTCTCAAGCGCCCTGGTCATCGTGAACCCCGCCTTGACGCAAAAAGTCATCGATGAAGTGATTGCTCCCCAGAACCCGGAACCTTTGCTTGGCTTGCTGGGAATCATGTTGGCTGTGAAGGTTGGACGTGAAGGATTGCGCTACTTTATGGTAATCAGTCTGGAGAAAAGCTCCCAGAACGTTGTATTTAATCTGCGCGGGAAACTGTTCCGTCGTCTGCAGTACAATGATATGCAGTATTTCGACAACAACCGGACCGGCGATATCATGACCAGAATGTCCGCCGATCTTGACTGGTGCCGTCATTTTCTGAGCTATATCGATTACGCCACGATTGACAGCGTCTGCATGTTTTTGTTCGCGACCGTTTATTTGTTTACCGTCTGCTGGCAGCTGACGCTGCTGCTGGCGATTATCCCGCCGCTCCTTCTTGTCATTACCAAGGTTTACTCCAAAAATGTCCGCAAGCGCTTTATGGCAATGCGTGAACGCCTGGCGGAAATGAATACCGCCGCGCAGGAGAATATCGCCGGTAACCATGTGGTAAAGGCCTTTGCCCGCGAGGAATACGAAAAGCAGCGCTTTGATGTGCGCAACAAAGCCTTCCGGCAGAGTCACCTGGATATCAATAAATTCTGGCTGACATTTTACCCTATGATTGAACTGCTGGCCGAGGCGATGACGCTGATTACCGTTTTCGTGGGCGGTGTATTTATCATCAACGGCACCGGCGGAATGACAGCAGGCAAGCTCGCCACCTTTACCGGACTTGTATGGGCCATGTCAACGCCCATGCGCAGCCTGGGAAATCTCCTGAACGACTTCCAGCGCTTTTCTACCAGCGCGCAGAAAGTAATGGAACTGTATAACAGCGTCCCCAAGATTACGGACGCTCCCGATTCCGTTGACCACGAACGGGTTAAAGGGAAAATCACGTTTGACCATGTCAGCTTCGCCTTTGGCAAAAAGCAGGTGCTTCAGGACGTATCCTTTACCGTGGAACCCGGACAGACGCTGGGCATCCTTGGTCCTACCGGCAGTGGAAAAACATCGCTGATCAATCTGCTGACCCGTTTCTACGATGTGGACAAGGGCAGCATTCAGGTTGATGACTGCGATGTGCGGCAGTGGAAGCTGCAGCAACTTCGCGGTGGAATCGGAACGGCCACGCAGGACGTATTCCTGTTTTCGGATACGGTTGAAGGAAACATTGCCTTCGGCGCGCAGGACTTAAGCGTGGATGGCGTAAAGGATTTCGCCCGACGTGCCGATTCGGACAGCTTTATCACCAACCTGACAGAAGGATATGACACCATTATCGGCGAGCGCGGCGTTGGCCTTTCCGGCGGTCAGCGCCAGCGAATCGCGCTGGCTCGCGCGCTGGCGGTGCGTCCCGGCATCCTTGTGATGGACGATACGACCTCCGCCGTAGACATGGAAACGGAAAAAGTGATTCAGCAGCAGCTTCGTGAATTGCCGTTTGACTGTACGAAGGTGATTATCGCCCAAAGAATCTCCTCCCTGCGCGACGCCGATCAGATTCTTGTCCTCCAGGGCGGCGTTATTACGGAACGCGGCACGCACGAGGAACTGCTAGCAAAAGACGGCTATTACGCACAGACCTATGCCTTGCAAAACGATCTTGAAAAGGCGGGGGTGATGTAAGATGGCACGGAATAAATTCGACGTAGACGAAAAACTGGAAACCCCGTTCCAATGGAAGCACCTCAAGCGCGCCGGCGCGTATATCGGCCGGCACAAATGGAAAATGGTGCTCGCCCTGCTGCTGTCCGCGTTTTCCTCCGTTGTGGCACTGTTTATTCCCAAAATCACGGAATGGGTGCTGGATATTGCCGTCCCTTCCGGCGATGTGCAAATGATTGGGA
>JAZUDA010000142.1:0-2234 GCA_045639455.1 Clostridia bacterium
CGTGTACCAGCCTGCCGCCGTAGAGGAAGATAATGCAAATGACGGATTCCACAAACAGGCTGATGCTGATGTGCAGCAGCACGGAAAGACGGGTATAGACGATATTGGCGTCCTCATTTTCTTTATTCAGTTTGCGGAAGGCCAGCAGCTCCTTTGTTTCCTTTACAAAGGCCTTGATGACCGCGATGCCGGTAAAGCTCTCCTGGCTGAAATCGGACAGGGAGGAAAACGCCTCCTGACGCTTCTGCCACTTGATGGTCAGATACCGGCCCAGAATCAGGCTGACGGCAAGCAGCGCCAGCATGGGGATCATGGCGAGACCGGTCAGCGGCAGGCTCATGCGGGCCATCTTGATGACAGACATGATGCCCAGGAAAAGCGCGTCGCACAGCATCATCACACCCCAGCCCAGGCACTCCTGCAGGGTATCCAGGTCGTTGGTGAACAGACTCATCAAGTCGCCGATTTTGCTGCGCTGGTAATAGTTCTGGGACAGCCCCTTGAGCCTGTCAAACATTCGGCTGCGCAGGTCGGTCTCCGCGCGAATGCCGCAGCTGAAGAAGCAGATGCGCCACAGGAAGCGGCACACAATCATGGTGGCGATGACCAGCATCATGGGCAGACAGATTTTGTCCAGCACAAAGTCCAGCGTAAACGCCACCTGAACGCCGTCCACGGTCATCAGATTCTGCGGGTTCGCTTCATCCAGCACCGCGTTGATGCCGTTGACAACATAGCTGTAGAACTGCGGAATCATCAGCTGCATATAGTCTACGGCCAAAAGGGCGGTGATGCCGAGAAGAAAAACCAGGCAGTAGCGAAGGTAATACCGGTTGATGTTTTTGCCAAAGAGCATGAAAGAGGCCTCTTTCTGCGCCGACCGCTCAGCACATTATTGCGAGAAATATTGTACCTTGTCCGCCTGTTTCCGTCAAGGGATAAAGTTGACAAGATGGGCGCGTTTTGCTACAATGCAGACGGTTATTCGGCTGTTCGCGAGGTGTAGAATATGAAGGAAATCAGAACCCGGCGTCTGCTGCTCCGTCCCTTGCGGGAAGAGGACGAAAACGACGTAATCGACTTGCTGACGGACGAAAAAATCACAAAAACCTACCTAGTACCGCGGTTCGCGAGCAGGGCGGAGGCCGTCCCGCTTTTTCAAAAAATCATGGCCTATTCCCGGTCTGACGACCACTATATCCGAGGCATGGAGTACGAAGGCCGGATTGTAGGCTTCCTGAACGACGTTTCTCTTTCCGAAGCGGAGTGCGAGCTGGGCTGGGTCGTGCGCCCGGACTGCTGGGGAAAGGGAATCTGTACGGAGGCGGTATCCGCCGTTCTGCCGGATTTGTGCCGGATGGGCGTCCGGCGCGTGATCGCGGGGGCGTTTGATACTAATCCCGCCTCGCTTCGAGTGATGGAAAAGTGCGGCATGGTGCCGATTGACAAAACGGAAGAAATCCCGTACCGGGGAGAAACCCATCACTGCGTCTTCCGCGCCTGGGAGCCGGAGAAGAAATAAAAGCACGGCGTCTTTTCCTTGACAGAAAACGGCGAAAGAATTATACTTTTATACGAAATCCGTGGAGTACTCCACATGAATCTGCGTTTCATTTACTATAAGATAGACGGAGGAATCATACAATGCGTGTCGGTACAATGACCAGTACTTTCCGGGAGCGCCGCGAAGGCGGAGAACCCTATTCCAATCTGGAGGCCGTTCGGCGCTGTTATCAGGCGGGCTTCCGCGTGCTGGATATGAATATGTGCGCGCTGCCCCGCAGGACCATGCAGCTACATTTGGACGACTGGCGGAAGCAGGCGGAGGAGCTGCGTAACGAGGCGGATAAACTGGGCGTCTCTTTTGTTCAGTCCCACCTGCCTTACCGCGGACGGCTGGACTATAATATTTTTGATGACGAGGGCAAAAAGTTCCACGATGAGATGGTGCTGCGCGGTGTGGAGATTTCCTCCATTCTGGGCGTGAAGTGGGCGGTGGCCCATCCTGAAACTGATCCGGAAATCGGTGTGTTTGATACGGATGCCAATATCCGCTGGAACCATCAGATCTATGACCGCGCCGTGGAGCTGGGCACCAAGTTGGGTGTGGGCAGCGCGTACGAAAATATGTGCGATGCGCCCCAGCGCCGCCGCTTCGCCTGCAACGCCCGTGAGCTGGAATACCTGATGGATTCCTACAAGGGCTCTCTGGTTGGCCTTTGCTGGGACGTGGG
>JAZUDA010000143.1:0-4942 GCA_045639455.1 Clostridia bacterium
ATTAACCATGGACGTTGGCAATACCAACATCAAAATTGCGTTGTTCGACGGAACCGCTATCACGAATTCCTGGCGCGTCGCCACCGATATCCGCAAGACAAGCGATGAATACGGGCTGATCATGCGTTCGCTGTTCCATTCCTCCGGGCTGGAGCTGGACATGGTGGAAAGGATTATTTACTCCAGCGTGGTACCGCCGATCAATTTCACCATCGAGCATATGTGCCGGGATTATTTCCACCATACGCCCCTGCTGATGTCCACGAAGCTGAATACGGGGATTACCTACTGCTACGAAAATCCCAAGGAGTTGGGCAGTGACCGTATCGCCAACGCCGTCGCGGCATATACGATTTACGGCGGCCCCTGCATTTTTATCGACTTCGGAACCGCTACCACATTCGGCGTAATGAGCGGGGACGGCGCCTTCCTGGGCGGTTGTATCTGCGCCGGCATCAAGCTGACCAGTGAGGCCATCGTATCCGGTACGGCAAAGCTGCCCCGGTTTGAACTGATCATGCCGGAAAACGTCATCGGACGCACCACGATTGCCAACCTGCAATCCGGCATTCTGTACGGCTATGTCGGACAGATTGAGTACATCGTGCGGAAAATCAAGGAGGAAATCGGCAACCCGGATACCCGGGTGGTGGCCACAGGCGGCATGAGCCGGATTGTGGCGGATGCTTCGGACGTGATTGACGTGATTGAGCCCGCCCTCACCCTGAAGGGACTGCAGATTGTCAGCACCCTGAATTAAGCAAAATAACGAAAAACCCCGCTGGACAGCATGTTCCGCGGGGTTTTCTATTGGTGGAAACGGTTTTAACGGTTCTGATAATCGTAGATGGCCTCGTAGGCGTGAACCATGTTGGGGTACAGCGTGCGGTAAACCTCCAGATGACGGCGGTATGGCTCGACCTCTTCGGGAATGGGCTGATAGGTGGACTTGGCCTTTACCAGGCAGCCGGCGTCCTTGTAATCCTTGAACATGCCAATACCCACACCCGCGGCTGCAGCGGCACCCAGGGAGGTGGCGTGGCGCGCGGTCTGATGAACGGTGACGGGCACATTGAAGGTGGAGGCGCACATCTGCGGCCAGATATTGCTCTTGGCGCCGCCGCCGATGAGCATGATTGTGCTGACGGGGATCTTGTTCTCGTCCAGAACGCTGCCGACCATCCGCAAGGACTGCATGATGCCCTCGTACACGGCGCGGGTCACGTCACTGCGCTGATGGAACAGGGTGAAGCCCATGAGGGTGCCGGAGATGCGGGCGGTCCACCAGGGCGTCCGTTCACCCATGAGGGTAGGCAGATAGAACAGGCCGTTGGCGCCGACGGGGGATTGGAGGCAGGCAGCTTCCAGCTCCGCGTAGTCAGGCTTCTGCCCCGGGCAAAGCAGGTTCTTTACCGCCCAGTCAAAGGCGATGGCACCGCTCTGCACCGTACCGCAGACGTCGTACTTGTTCTCATCCAGGTCGAAATAGTTGAAAATACGGGTCTTGTCATCCAGTACGGGGTGGTCGGTTACCAGGGACATCCAGGCGCTGGAACCGATGTTGATATACGCGGCACCGGGCTCCTGACGGGTACCGCCATGGGCGGCACAGGTGCCGTCACCGCCGCCGATGGCAACGGGCAGGCCCTGAGGCAGGCCGGTCAGGGCGGCAAAATCAGCGGAGACGGAGCCGGACACATCGCAGGAACGGCGCAGCTCCGGCATCTTGTCCGCGTCAACACCCATTTCCTTCAGCAGATCCCAGGCCCAGTCGCCGGTGGTAATGTTCAGACAGTTGCAGAGGCTGGCATCGGAACGGTCCGTGCAGCCCACAACGCCGGTAATCTGGCCGTAGATATAGTCCTTGATGTTGACAAACTTATAGGCGTTTTTGTAAACATCGGGCTGGTTTTTCTTCAGCCACATATATTTAGGGAAGCCGGAGTGCACGTCCGGCAGATTGCCGGTCAGGCGGTAATATGCTTCCTTGCCAACGGTTTCGCGAATCAGGTCCACCTCGGCGGCAGTACGCGCGTCGGAATGGATAATATTGGGAGCGATGGCGTTGCCATCCCGGTCAATGGGCAGGCAGCCGTTCATGGTGCCGCACAGGCCTACGGCGGCAAGACGGCTTCCGTCCACCTCATTCAGTACAGAACGGATGGCACGGATGGCGGCATCACGCTGCTCCTCCGGTTTTTGCTGGCTCCAGCCGCTGTGGGGAAAATAGCAGCTGTATTCCTCAACAACACAGGCAACGGCGTTGCCGTCCCGGTCAAACACGGCACACTTCAGGCCGGTAGTGCCGACGTCAAGCGTCAGCAGCAGATCCTTTGCCATTTTTTAATCCTCCAGTTTATCAATACAGTTAGTGGGAATGTAATCCAACCCCATTTCCAGCATGCGAAGCGCCTTCTCCCGGGTGTCGCCGGCGCGCAGGCACAGCCGGACGCCGAGAGAATGGGTGAAATCGATCAGCCCGTCGGGTACATCGTCCAGGTTGGGGTAGTTGTAGCTGAGTCCGGCGTTGCCTTTCTCCGACAGAATACGGCACTTGTCGGTGTCGGAGAAAATATGGTGGATGAACACGTTTTTGCTCACTTCACGGGCAGTCAGCACATGGTCAAAGGAGCAGCTGGAAAGAACGATTTCGTCCTCACCGAAGAAACGGAACGCGGTTTCCAGTACCTCGGGCACGTCCGGCGTTTTGGTTTCGATGAAGGGAAGGCAATTGGCCTCCTTGCAGATGGTCAGGTACTCCTCAAAGGTGGGCAGCACCAACTCGTCCTGCGGGCAGCCGGCACCGTCAATACGGCGCAGCGTGCGCAGATAGGCGAAATCGCAGTTGGAAATCACGTCATCCACGCCGAAATGCTTCAGCAGCGTGTCGTCGTGGCTGCAAACCAGCACACCGTCCTTTGTCTTGCGGATGTCGGTCTCGATGGCCCAGTACTTGCGGTGGGCGGCTTCCTTGAAGGAGCAGATGGAATTCTGCGGAAGAGAAACGGCATAACCGCGGTGGGCAATCAGCTTCGGCGCGGAGACCGTGTTGGGAGCGAATACGGAAATCATGGGTATCCTCCAAACTCAATCGATTTTGAACATACAGGAATCAATCACAGTATAACACAAAACCATCCGGTTGCAAAGATGAAAAAAGAAACAGACCGAAAAATGAAAACACGAACATTTGTTATGAAAGGCAGACGTTTCACAATGAATGTTCATAAAAGACAGAAAACAGTTGACAAAATTGCTTCAATCGGGTAGAATGATAACTGCCTAAGCGGCAAAAACACGAACGTTTGAAAGAAGGATTACCATGGCACATAAATTGCTGATTAAGAACGCCAAGGCGATTGTTACCTGCGATGCCCTGGATCGTGTGTATTTTGGCGCTGATTTGTACATTCTGGACAATCATATCGAGCAAATCGGCAAAAATCTCGATGTTCAGGCGGACGAGGTGATTGATGCCTCCGGCAAGTTTGTCTATCCCGGTCTGATCAATACCCATCACCATAATTTTCAGACCTTTGTGCGGAATCTCAAAACAATTGATTATCCCAACATGACGGTGCCCGAATGGCTGGACAAGATTTACCGCATCTTCCAACATGTTGACGGCGACGTTATTTTTTATTCTTCCGTTACCGCCTTCGCGGACCTGGTCAAGCACGGCTGCACGACGGCTTTCGACCATCAGTACTGCTACACCACGGCTACGGGCAAGTGCCCCGTGGACCGTCAGATGGAGGCCGCGAAGCTGCTGGGCCTCCGCTACCATGCCGGCCGCGGCGCCAACACCCTGCCCCGTGAAAAGGGCAGCACCATTCCCGAAAATATGCGGGAAACCACGGATGAATTCCTGAAAGACTGCGAGCGTCTGATCAAGCTCTATCACGATCCGGCTCCCTATTCCATGAGCCAGATTGTCATGTCCCCCTGCCAGCCCATGAACTGCTATAAAGAAACCTTCGAAGAGACCATCGCCATGGCGCGCAAGAACAAGGTTTTCATGCATACCCATCTGGGAGAGGGTGAAAACGCCACTATGGTGGAACGCTGGGGCAAGCGGACACTTGACTGGTGCGAGGATATCGGCTTTGCAGGTAAAGATGTATGGTACGCCCACTGCTGGGAACTGAGCCTGGACGAGTTCAAGCGTATGGCGGCAGCGGGTACCGGCGTCAGCCACTGTCCCGCCCCCGCGGTGCTGGGCGGCTTCCCGATTTTGCCGATTCACGAGCTGCTGAAGGCGGGCGTCAATGTCAGCCTTGGCGTGGACGGCAGCGCCACCAACGATTCCTCCAATCTGCTGGATGCCCTGCGTATGGCCTACATCATGCAGTGCTTCCATTCCAAGCAGCGCGGCGGCGCGGTCAGCGCGTATGACATGCTCAAAATCGCCACCGTGGGCGGCGCGAAGACCCTGGGCCGGGATGACCTGGGCAGCCTGGAGGCAGGCAAGGGCGCCGACCTGTTCATGGTGGACGCGGAGGCGCTGGAACTTACCGGCACGGAGCACGATCCGAAGAATCTGCTGGCCCGCTGCGGTGTGACCGGCCCCGTGTGGATGACCGTAATCAACGGCAAGGTGGTCTTCAAGGACGGCCTGCTGCAGAATGTGGACGAGCGCGCGCTGCGCGAAAAGGGCGAGCAGGTATGCACGAAGGTACTGCGTGAGCCCCACGATGCATTCCACAATCTTATCTGATTTCCCTTATTTTGATGAAACCGCCCGCTGTGCGGACGTTTCATAGATACAATGTTACACATACAGAAAGAGGAGGGTATTCCAATGAAAAAGGTTCTCGCTCTCGTTCTCATGCTTGCTCTGGTTCTGGCTACTGTGGCGGCTTCTGCCGAAGATCCCAAGTCCATGGCGCTGATCGTTTCAGGCCCCGCGAATGACGGCGGTTGGAACGCTGTTGCCGTTGCC
>JAZUDA010000144.1:0-3854 GCA_045639455.1 Clostridia bacterium
GCGCTCCTGTCTATTACCCTGTGCCGCCTTTGCGGCATTCCCGCACGCTGGCAGAGCGGCCGGGATCCCACGCCAGGTGATGTGGGGAGCCACGATTGGGCGGAATTCTACTCCCCCCGGCTGGGCTGGCTGCCGGTGGACTGCTCCTTTGGCGGCGGCGCGCTGCGGAGAAACCTGCCTGAACGGTGGCAGTTCTACTTCGGCAATCTGGATCCCTGGCGCATGGTGGCGAACCGCCGCTATTACGTCCCCTTCTCCCCTGTCAAGCGTTTCTGCCGGTACGACCCATACGACAGCCAGCGCGGTGAAGTGGAGACCGATGATAGAGGGCTGTACGGCGGTGAATTTCGTACCGTCTACGAGCTGGAATCTTTTGAAGAAGAATAACGCTGTACTCAAAAGAGCCTTCCGAATCGTTTCGGAGGGCTCTTTTTGTCGCAAAGAAAAACCTCATCGCGTTGCCGCGATGAGGTTTGGCTATTAGCCCTGTCTCTGCTTGTGCTTTGGATTCTCGCAGATGACCATGATGCGGCCCTTCCGCTTGATAATCTTGCACTTTTCGCAAATGGGCTTCACAGACGGACGTACTTTCATTGTTGAAAACCTCCTGTCGTTTGTGTGCGATTCTCTTAACCCTTGCTGCGCCAGGTGATACGTCCCCGGGTCAGATCGTAGGGAGAGAGCTCAATAGTGACCTTGTCGCCGGGGTAAATGCGGATGAAATTCATACGCATTTTTCCGGAAATGTGGGCCATAATCATATGGCCGTTGGGAAGCTCTACCTGAAACATTGCATTGGGCAATGCTTCAACGACAGTGCCTTCCATTTCGATGACATCATTCTTGGACATTCATTTCCTCCTTGGTGGGCGACATGGCCTGGCCTTGTTCCCAGGCAGCAAGTGCCTTGCGAACCCGGGCGTCTTGCTCCGGCATTCCGGCTGCGAACAGCTCGGAAGCCAGGAACGGCTTGGCCTGTAAATGCTTGACCTTTTTCAGCTTCGGACGAACCAGCTTATGCAGCTTTCCGTCCACGATGCGGACAAAGTCCTCATCTACTACCTGGCAAACGATGAAATATCTGCCGCTGTCCCTGCCCTGCGTGGACAGTACCAGCCGGCCGACTTCCATGGGGATACGCCTCAATGCGTTTCCTCCTTCCAGGTAAAGCCGGGAAGTGTCAGCACCTCCGGCAGACCGTCGGTAATGGCGATTGTATGCTCGTAATGAGAGGACAGGCTATGATCAAGCGTGTCATACGTCCAGCCGTTGTCTTCCTCTTCAATCTCCCAGGAGCCGGCGGAAATCATGGGCTCGACCGCAATGGTCATCCCGCTCCGCAGCCGCAGGCCCTTGCCGGGCGTGCCGTAATTGAATACGCTGGGGTCTTCGTGCATATCACGGCCAATCCCGTGACCTGTCAAATCCCGTACGATGGAAAACCCGTTCGCCTCCGCGTGCTCCTGCACAGCGTGGCCGATATCACCGAGACGATTGCCGGCAACCGCTTGACGGATTCCCTTCCAGAAGCATTCTTCCGTAACACGGATAATCTTCTGGGCGGCAGGACTGATTTCGCCAACGCCCACAGTCAGTGCGCTGTCAGACTGCCAACCATCCAGGATGAGCCCGCAGTCGATGGAGAAAATCTGTCCCTCTTTCAGCTCCACCTTACGGGAAGGGAAGCCGTGAACCACCTGGTAGTCAATGCTGGCGCAGATGGTGCCGGGGAAACCGTGGTAGTGAAGGAATGACGGAATCGCGTGATTCTTGCGAATCATCTGCTCCGCGAAGGCATCAACCTCGCCGGTCGTTACGCCCGGCTTGACCATCGCCTTGCAAGCCTGCAGCACTTCGTAAAGAAGCGCACCCGCATCCCGCATCTTGGCAATCTGATCCGGATTCTTCAGGTAAATCATTTTGAAGCCTCGAGGGTATTGAGGATTTCAGTAAAGATTACTTCCCGTTCCCGAGCACCGTCCACCTTGGAAAGCTTGCCCTGCGCCTGATAATAGGCGGTGAGGGGGGCGGTCTGCGCATGATACACCTTCAGCCTGGCGAGCACCGTTTCGGGCGCATCATCCTGGCGCTGAATCAGCGTTTCACCGCACGCGGGACATATATCCTGATTTCCCAGCTGGGAAATGTGATAGGTACCCGCGCACTTCGGGCAGACACGACGGCCGGAGAGGCGACTCACCAGCACTTCATCATCCACATCCAGCTCCACCACCTTGTCGATGACGGCAATACCGTCAAGGGCTTCGGCCTGCGGAACCGTCCGGGGAAAACCGTCAAGCAGATATCCGCCGGCGCAATCGGCCTGAGCAAGACGCTCCTTGACGATGTCGCACACCACGCTGTCGGGCACAAGCTGACCCGCGTCAATGTACTTCTTTGCCTCCAGGCCCACCTTCGTTTCGTCCTTGATGGCCTTACGAAGAATATCACCTGTGGAAATCTGGGGAATCTTCAGCGCTTCGCAGATACGAACCGCCTGCGTGCCTTTTCTGGCGCCTGGGGGACCAAGGAAAATAATATTCATTACGTCTTTACCTTTCCAGGTCTCCCTTACCCGGCACAGGCATGCTGATGCCGGGTAGGGAACAAATCATCTTAGAGGAATCCCTTGTAGTTGCGCATTACCATCTGGCTTTCAACCGCACGCACACTCTCCAGAGCAACGCTTACAGCAATCAGCAGAGAAGAAGCGGCGAAAGGAACGGAAGCGTTCAGGTTCGTGCTCAGCATGGTAGGAATCGTCGCAAGAATGGCCAGGAAGAGGGCATCGAACAGGGTCAGACGGCGGGAGATCCGGGACAGGAAGTCCACGGTGGGACGACCGGAGCGGATGCCGGGGATGTTGCCGCCCTGCTGCTGGATATTGTTGGAGATATCCGTGGGATTGAAGGTAATGCTGGTATAGAAGTAAGTGAAGCCGATAATCAGCAACGCGCATACGATCATGTACCAGACAGTACCAGCGTTCATGTACCGACCCCACCAGATAGCCAGACCGCCGGTCGGATTGACCAGCTGGATGATGGTGGCCGGGAAGGACAGGAAGGAGTAGGCAAAGATCAGAGGCAGAACGCCGGTAGAAGCAACCTTCATGGGAATGAAGGTGCTCTGGCCGCCGTACATCTTCTGACCAACCACACGCTTGGCATACTGCACAGGAATGCGGCGCTCGCCCATGTCAACGAAGGTCACGACCAAAATCATGGCCAGGGCGACAATCAGGATGACCAGGATGGTCAGCCAGCTGGACAGGGTGCCGGCAGTAATGGCGTTGCCAATGCCGGAAACAATGCCGTTGAACAGGTTGGAGATGATACCGGCGAAGATCAGCAGGGAGATACCGTTGCCGATACCCTTCTCAGTGATCTGCTCACCAATCCACATGGCCAGGGCGGTACCGCCGGCCATCGTAAAGCCAACCAGGACATAGTTGAACCAGCCGCTCTTGATGTAGCCAAGGCTGGAAACCAGGCCGATGGCCTGGAAGATGGCCAGACCGACGGTAACATACCGGGTAATCTGGGCAATCTTCTTACGGCCTTCGGGGCCTTCCTGCTGCAGACGCTCCAGGGACGGAATCGCCACGCAGAGCAGCTG
This sequence comes from Clostridia bacterium, assembly GCA_045639455.1. Lineage (GTDB taxonomy): Bacteria > Bacillota > Clostridia > Christensenellales > Aristaeellaceae > JAZUDA01. The sequence goes on from JAZUDA010000144.1 coordinate 3,619, forward strand.
CATGATAATGGAAGAGTTAATGTAGGGGGTAATACCCATGGCCATGACGGTCATCTGGCTGAAGTTGTTACCGGTCATCATGTTGACCAGACCCAGCAGGGGCAGATCGGACGCGGTGGAGTTCATCACAGCCGCGGCATCAACGCCGGGAGCGGGGATAACACCGACCAGCCGGAACAGTACCAGCATGAAGAAGGTGTAAATCAGCTTTTTCCGCAGATCCTTGATGCGCCATG
>JAZUDA010000145.1:0-2706 GCA_045639455.1 Clostridia bacterium
TATGATTGTATCCGAGGCGGGCGCCTCGGTTTATTCCGCGAGCAAGCTGGCCGCGCAGGAATTTCCGGACTACGATGTGTCCCTGCGCAGCGCCGTATCGATCGCGCGCCGTATGCAGGATCCCTTAGCGGAGCTGGTCAAGATTGAGCCCCGTGCCATCGGTGTCGGCCAGTACCAGCATGACTTGAAGCAGAACGAGCTGGAAACCGCGCTGAACGGCGTGGTGGAGCAGTGTGTGAACAAGGTGGGCGTGGAGCTTTCTACCGCTTCCGTTCAGCTTCTGGAGCATGTTTCCGGTATCGGCCCGGCCCTTGCCAAAAACATTGTGGCGTACCGTGAGGAAAACGGGATTCCCACCAGGGTCGCGCTGAAAAAAGTGCCGAAGCTGGGGCCGCACGCCTTTGAGCAGTGCGCCGGCTTCCTGAGAATCGCGGGCAGCACCAACCCGCTGGACGCCACAGGCGTTCACCCGGAGAGCTACGGGATTACCAAAGAACTGCTGAAACTGCTGAAGCTGAAGCAGGAGGATATCAAAAAAGGCGGAATCGCGGAAATCCGTTCACTCGCTGAGGCGTACGGACTCCAAAGGCTGTGTGAGGAGCTTGACTGCGGTATGCCAACCCTGCAGGATATTTTGCAGGAACTGGCCAAGCCGGGGCGAGATCCTCGTGACGATTTACCCGCGCCCGTCCTTCGCAGCGATGTGCTGGATATGAAGGACCTGAGGCCAGGCATGGAACTGACCGGTACCGTGCGTAACGTGGTGGATTTCGGAGCGTTTGTGGATATCGGTGTTCACAGGGACGGACTGGTCCATATTACGCAAATCGTGAACCGCTATATCCGCCATCCCAGCGAGGTACTCAGCGTGGGCGACGTGGTGAAGGTCTGGGTTGTGGATGTGGATGAAAAGAAAAACCGTATCTCCCTGACCATGCTGAACAACAAAAAGTAACGCAAAAAACGCCTGCATCGTGATTTGATTCGATGCAGGCGTTTTTGCGTGTGCTTATTTCATTTTTTCAAATACGCCAATCTGGCGCAGGGGAGAACGGACGGCGTTCATCAGCACGGGGGAGGCTACAGCGGCAAAGACTGCGTTAATCAGGCTGGCGGGCAGCTTGGAGCCCATCTTGACCAGCGTTGCTTCGATGGTGAGGCCGTAGACCGTCAGGCCAAAAATGAAGGTCTTAAGCATATACAGCACTACATAGGAAGCAGCACCGGCGATACAGGCGACCAGCACCAGCGCCTGGGAGCGGGCAGACTGCCGGGTTTCACGGGCAGCCTTTCCACCGATGAGCGCGGCAAGCAGGGCAACCGTGCCCTTCATCACAAAGGTAACAAGGGACTCCACCCCGTAGCCGGTAAACAGGTCAAAAAACAGGTTGCCGATACCGGCAGCGAGGAAACCTGCGCCGGACCCAAAAAACAAGCCGCACAGAACGCATACGGCGTTGCCCATATGTACCTGGGAACCGAGTAGGGGAAAACGAATATAGTTGGCCACAAAGGCAATCGCGGCCATCAGACCGATAAAGCAAATGCGGAACGTATCGTTTCGCTTTCCGGCACCGTTCATCAAAAGGCCTCCCCAAAGAGTGGAATACAAGTATTATAACATACAATTCCAAAAAAGAAAAGAAAAGCCCACCGGTTTCCCGGTGGGCATATACGCTTGTATCAGTCCAGAGAGCGGGTGGCGATAACATCCACGCCGGTGTTGCACACATTGGGCAGCACGACTTGGCCAATCTTGATGGGGGCGGTCAGCTTCAGGGTGCTCAGCTCCTGCATGCAGTTGAAAATCTCTTTCTTGGGGATGGGGGTGCGGGTCTTCACGCTCAGGGGCATGAAGGAACCTTCCACCGCCACGACTGCGGTCACCATTCGGGTGGGGGCAACACATTCCTGCTTCGCGTAGAGTTCACCGCGCTTGCAGCTGTTGCCGGTCACGGCAGTAACCTGACCGTCTTCCACCGTTACCTGCAGACGGCAGCCAACGGGGCAATTGATGCATGTAATTTCCTGATTCATATTGCCTTACTCCTTTTCCACGCGGACGGACAGGTCGTCCTCGGTCAGCTGCTGCATCATCTTCTCCGGCAGGGGCAGAACTACCATTTCGCCGGGGGTCAGGATGCGCTTCTTCATACGCATGATTTCCTTGTCACCGCTGGTCACAACCAGGGAAGCGTTCTCGAAAACGCCGGTGGGACGGAACATCAGGGAAGCCTTGGGGCAGTTCAGGTGCAGCTTCTGAGGCACAATGCCGCGCACGCCGAAACCGTCTACCACGTTTACCATCTTGCCGTCGTTGTCGATGCCCTTGGCATAGTCGGCAGCAGCCTTACCGGCAATAAAGCTCTCATCGGATACGTTATCCACCAGGTCATGCACATGCAGCACGTTGCCGGTAGCGAAAACGCCGGGGATGGAGGTCTGGAGCAGGTCGTCCACAACCGCGCCGCTGGTAGCGGGGGAGAAGGCAACGCCGGCATGCTCGCTCAGTGCAATCTCGGGAATCAAGCCGACGCTCAGCAGCAGGGGAACGCAGTCAAAGTGAATCTCGGTGCCGGGAATGGGGTTGCGGCGCTCGTCCACCTTGGCAACGGTAATGCCGGTCAGACGGTCATCACCCTCAATGTTGGTTACGGTGTGGCTCAGGTACAGGGGAATGTTGAAGTCATTCAGGCACTGCACGAT
>JAZUDA010000146.1:0-9129 GCA_045639455.1 Clostridia bacterium
ATTGGCCAGAGAGGAAACATAGGTGTTGATGTTGAACTTGATGTAGTCTTCACCCAGGCAGTCATTGAACATCTGCTGCAGAACCAGAGCGGTCTTGGCGGCAACGTCGTTAGAGCCCTGGTAGTAGTAGTTCACTTCCACGGGGAAGGTAACGCCCTTGGCGGTCAGTTCTTCGATAGCCTGAGCCTTGTACTGGGCAGCCAGTTCCTTGTTCACACGGTTGAACTCGGTCTCGCTGGGATACAGGCCCTTGCCGCCTTCCAGACGATCCATAACCAGGTTGATATAGTCAACGCCATCGGTGGTCTGGGCAACGCCGGAACCGGTGTAGGTGTAGTTGGTGCAGTGATAGGGATATACGTAGTTGGTGCGGGCGAAGTAATCGGTCAGATCCAGGCCATAGTACCAGGACTTACGGAAAGCTTCGTTGGCGACAGCGGTATTCCACTGCTCGTCCAGGGTGCCGTCGGCGTTCTTGCGCTCCCATGTGAAGTGGATCTGGTAGGAGTACTTGGTGGGACGGGCTTCTACGAGGTAGTCATAGTTGGGGTTGGTGGGATCGTCGTAGATGCTGGCGGTATCAGCCTGAGACAGGGATACACGATCCAGCTCGCCGGCCAGATACAGCTCGTAAGCCTTGGCAGCGGACTCAACCATGGTGATGGTGACCTCATCAAACAGGTTGGCTTCTTCGTTCCAGTACAGGGGGTTCTTGGTCAGAACCTTTTCAGAGCCCTGGTTGTAGGTGGTCACGGTGTAGGGACCGGAGTACCACAGGGTCTCGTTGTTCACGGCCAGAACAGCCTCCACGCTGCCCAGTTCGTCAATCATGCCCTGGGGCAGAGCGAACAGGCAAACGTAGGTGGCGATGGTATCGAAGTAGGGGCAGGGCTCCTTCATGGTGCAAACCAGGGTGTAATCGTCGGTGGCCTCGATGCCGACCATCTCAGCGAACTGGTCGTTGATGGTCAGATCCTTGGCGGCGGCGTCCTGAGCAACGGTGAAATCGTAGTATTCCTGAGCGCCCTTCACGGTTTCCAGCAGCATGGAGCTGTTGGTACCGGAGTTCTTGGCCTGGTTCAGTACCCACTCGGCACCGATGACCCAGTCTTCAGCAACAACATCGCCCTTGTATTCGCCGTTCACGTCGACCCAGCACATACCCTCGCGGATATTGAAGGTCCAAACGGTGGAGTCTTCGTTGGCGCTCCAGGATTCGGCAGCCAGGGGAACCAGCTTGCCGTTGGCGTCATTGTACAGAAGACCATCGATGTAGTTGGTCATTACGTTCAGTTCCTTGGCGGACTGGCTGGCCTGGGGCAGCCAAGTTTCCATTTCGTTGGCGGTGGTCTGGTAATCGTGGTAGACAGTCAGCTCTTCCGCGGAAGCGAAGGAGGCAACAGACAGCACCATGACGAGAACCAGCACGAGAGACAGCAGCTTCTTCATTTGGTGTATCCTCCCAATTATTATTTGGATGTCCGCGGTGGGCGATACCACTCCGGCATCTTAGGAATTATTATACACGACAATTTTCATTTGTCAATAGTTTTTTGCAATTTTAAAAGCAAAATAATGCAATATTTATGATGTATTTGGTGCGTATTTAGCCATAATATCCATCATGTCATAATTTTCTTTCCCGTCAGCAGTTTTCTTTTTGCCCTTTTCCTTCATTTTTCGAAAAAAAGACGGCCGAAAACCATGTTTCAGCCGCTTTTTGCAGGTAATTTTTGCATTATTCGAGTTCGTTTCCGTCGTTTTTCGGAATTTCCTGCGGAAGAATGGGTTTTGTGTTCCACAGGCTATATTGATCCTGGTTCCGCAGCGCGTTCAGCATCCGCTCCTCCACATCCGGATAGCGGCGAGCCAGCTCCCGAAGCAGGTTCTTCATTTCCTCCCGGCTTGTTTCCCCGTTCGCGGGGCAAGGGCTTTTCACAACTGGCAGGTTCAGATCCTTCGCCACATGCACCACATGTTTTTCCGGTACGTACAGCATGGGACGGATGACCGTCATGCCGGTGCGGCTCAGGTAGGTAACGGGTTGGAAGGTGTGCAGGCGTCCCTCAAACAAAGTGCTCATCAGCAGCGTTTCCAGCGCGTCCTCCCGGTTGTGGCCCAGCGCAAGCTTGTTGCAGCCCAGTTCCTTCGCGGTATCGTTCAGCACACCCCGGCGCATTTTGGCGCACAGCGCGCAGGGATTCTTTTCCTGACGCTCCTCAAAAATGATTTTGCCGATTTCCGTCTGCTTTACGGTATAGGGAATATCCAGTTCCCGGCACATTTCCGAGACGCCGCTTGTATCAAAAGGCTCCAGCCCCATAGATACCGTTACAGCCTCCAGGTGGTAATCCGTATGAGAAAACAGCCGATACAGCGCCAGCGCCCGCAACAGCACCAGTGAATCCTTGCCGCCGGATACGCCGACCGCGATTCTGTCCCCGGGGGCGATCATGTTGAAATCCTTATCCGCCTTGCGCAGGCAGCCCAGTACCGTCTTCATCCGGATTCCTCCCGATTCTTTGAATAGAAAAGCAGGTATATTATACCAGTGATTGTCAACCTTGGCAAGAAATGGTATCATCTTTGGGCGTTTCAACCATTTAATATGAAGGAGTCCCCCGTGAAATGAAGCAGATTCTTCTGGATATTCTCCGCGGTGTCATCGTGGGCATCGCCAATGTGATCCCCGGTGTTTCCGGCGGCACCATGATGGTCTCCATGGGCATCTATGATAAGGTCATTTCCAGCATCAGCCATCTGTTTTCCCGTTTTCGTCAGTCCGTCAAGGCCTTGTGGCCTTTGGCTGTGGGCATGGTGCTGGGTATTGTCGGCCTGTCTTTTCTGATCACCTTTCTGTTTGAGCGCTTCCCGCTGCCCACCAACACAGCGTTTGTTGGCCTGATTCTGGGCGGCGTACCCATGCTGCTCCCCCACCTGAAGAACGGTGGCAAAATAATGAACAAACCCTTGGGCGCCGTTCTGTTTATTCTTGCCTTCGCGCTGATTATCTGGATGAAAATCGTGCAGCCCGGCGAGGGCGCCACAGACCTGGCACTGGACGTGCTGATGATTGTGAAGCTCCTGCTGCTGGGCATCGTTGCCTCTGCCACCATGATCATTCCCGGCGTTTCCGGCTCCATGGTCATGATGCTGCTGGGCTTCTATGCCGCCATCATTGCCTCCGTCAAGGGCCTGGTTGTGTCCCTCACCGGCGGTGTCTGGGCTGATCTGCTGCATTATGTGGGAATCCTGCTGCCTTTCGGAATCGGTATCGTGATCGGCATTTTCGGCGTGGCCAAGCTGCTGGAGCTGCTGCTGAAGAAGCAGGAAGGCCTGACCTACTGCGCCATTCTGGGGCTTGTTGCCGCCTCCCCCGTGGCCATTTTGATGGGTTCCAGCCTTGCCGGTGTTTCCGCAGTACAGATTATTATTTCCGTTCTGACCCTGGCCGGCGGGTTTGTCGCGGCATATAAGCTGGGCGGAAAATAAAACGTTTTTTGATAAGGAGCCACCGCACCCGATGCCTTACAGGAATCGGGTGTTCCTATTTTAATCAGTCAGAAAGGGTACTGCCTGTATGATTTCTTTCCTGATCGGATTGTTTATTTTGGTCGTCGGCGGTTTTCTCTACGGAAAGCTGTGTGAAAAAATCTTCCGGCCGGACAACCGCCCCACCCCTGCGGAAACAGACGCGGACGGAGTTGACTATGTCGCGCTTCCCAAATGGAAAAATTGTCTTGTGCAGCTGTTGAACATTGCCGGAACCGGGCCAGTTTTAGGTCCGATTCAAGGCGCCCTGTTCGGCCCCATCGCCTTCATCACAATTCCTGTCGGGTGTATACTGGGCGGTGCCATGCATGACTATATGATTGGTATGATTTCCGTGAGAAATGACGGAAATCAAATGCCGGGGCTGGTCCGGAAATATCTGGGCAAAAACGCCGGCAAATTATTCACCTGTTTTATCCTGCTGGTTTTGATTCTTGTTTCCGCAGTATTTATCTATACGCCAGGTGACCTGATTGCCGCCAGTTTTGCTGGTGGAAGCGACCCCGCCAACGTATGGCTATGGGTCATATACGGCGTTATCTTCCTATATTATGTAATTGCCACCGTCTTTCCCTTTGATAAAATCATCGGCAGGATTTATCCATTTTTCGGTGCAGTTCTTTTGCTGTCGGCGGTAGGCGTCCTGGCGGGGATTCTGCTCAAAGGGTATCCGCTGACGGAAATCTGGAATATGCCGGACTTGCTGCATGCCCATCCGTTGAAGCAGAATTTCTTTCCCGTATTCTTCGTAACAGTTTCCTGCGGCATTCTTTCCGGCTTTCATACTACTCAGACCACACTGGTCTCAAGAACCCTGAAAAAAGAAAAGGATGGACGTGCCGTCTTTTATTCCATGATGATTGTGGAAGGGGTCGTCGCCATGATCTGGGCCGCTGCCGCCATGGGTGTATATAATATGCGGCTTGCAGATGCCTCTGTGCAGGCGGTATCGGTGCTGAATGTCATCTGCGGGGACTTTCTCGGGCCCGTGGGCGGTATGGTTGCCCTGTTGGGCGTGGTGGTTTTGGCTGTCACCTCCGGTGATACCGCATTGCGCTCCGCCCGATTGGCCGCTGCGGAATCTTTCCATATTCCGCAGGAGAAGCCCGTCCAGCGGATGCTGCTTTCCGCTGCTCTCGCCTCCGTTGTTGCCGCGCTGCTGGTATTCGCCAAGGTTAACGCGGAGGGCTTCAGCCTGCTTTGGCGCTACTTCGGCTGGTGCAATCAAGTTGCCGCCGTTGCTGCCTTCGCGGTCATTACCGTCTACCTGAAGGGCACGCGTGGAAAATACGCAATCTCCATGATTCCCGGCGCGTTTTATACAGCCGTCACGGTCGACTACATCCTGACCGCGCCGATTGGCTTCCGTATGAGCGAGACAGCCGGGCATATCATCGGCATCGCTTTCGCCATCGCTTTCCTGTTCATGACGGCTTTCGTAAAAAGCAAACCCGATGCCGAAAACAGGCTGTAACCAGCGAATTGAAAAAGCCGCCTCTGATTTCGTTCAGAGGCGACTTTTTTAGTCAGATGTCGCGTTCCTTGCCCATGAAGCACACGGCAATGGTACCGGGGCCGCAGTGAGCGCCGACCACCGGGCCAACCTTGTACTCCCGGATGCTGCGGACGTTGGGAATCAGCTCCAGCAGCATCTTTTTCAAGATCTGCAGGTCTTCCTCCGCATCGGCATCCGCCACAATGATATCCTGTTCCTCAGGGTTCTCGATATTGGCAGCGCAGCCCTCCGCCAGCGTGCGCAGTGCCTTCTTGCGGCCTTGTACCTTGCCCGCCGGCACAATCCGCCCGTTGCGGCTCTCCACCAGGATGGGCTTGATGGACAACATGGTGCCGAACACGGCGCTGGCGCCGGAAATCCGTCCGCCCCGCTTCAGATAGACAAGATCGTCCACCGTGAAGAAGGCACGGGCGCGCATCTTGTTGCTCTCAATCCAGGCGGCAATCTCTTCCATGCTCTTGCCCGCGTTGTACTGCTTGAAGGCTTCTTCAATCAGCAATGTCTGCGGGAAGGAGATGGAGAGCGTATCCACCACAATAAACTTGCGCCCCGGGTACTTGGCAAGGAGCTCCTCCCGGGCGGCAAGGATGTTGTTGATGGTGGAAGACATGTTGCTGGAAAAGGCGATGAATAGCAGGTCCTTTTCCTTCAGAATAGGCTCAAAGTACTCCAGATAGGCTTCCTTGGGCAGCTGGCTGGTAGACGGGACAGAACCCGCACGCATCCGGTCAAAGAATGCCTTGAAGTCCTGATTTTTTCCCAGATCCGCGTAGTATTCCTCCCCATCCAGCACATACGGCATGGCAACGAAGGGAATCCGGTACTGCTCCTGAAGGGACAGAGGCAGATCGGAATCAGAATCCGTCATCAATACGTAATCCATGGTATCCTCCCGACAGCGTCCTTCAGAATAAAATCAAAAATGAATGCGTAAAAATGCATGGACGCCGTCCGTTGTATTGTACAGGAAAGTCAGGAAAAATGCAACCCGCTCTTACTTAAAGAAGCGAATTCATAAAGGCAAGAATCCGTTCCTTGACCTCCGTCTGGAAGAAAGGTGCGTCCGCGTGCTCAGCGCCGTCCAGAATCAGCATCTCCGCACGTTTCCCTGCCTTCTGCATCGCCTCGTACAGATGCTCGCTCTGTGCCAGATCCACCTGGGAATCCGTTGTGCCATGCAGCAGCATGCAGGGAGCAGACCATTCCCCTACCAGCCCCGGAACGTTGGGCATCTGGGCACGGTAGGACTTGGGATCGGTATCGGGCTTATGGGGCTCGGTCACCGCGTAGTAATTCACCGCGCCGCAAACGGTGCCGGACTGATCCAGATAATCACCCTCGTCATACGCTTCTTTGCTGCCCAATGCGCCCAGGAAGCTGCTCATATAGCCGCCCGCGGATTCGCCGAAAGCCACAATATGGTCGGTATCCAGCCGGAGCTCCTCCTTATGCGCGCGCAGGAAACGGATTGCCTGACGTCCTTCCACAATCCAGTCAGGGAAGCGGGTCTCCGGCGCGGTCTCATAATCCACGCTGACCACAGCCCAGCCATGCTTGGCATAATAGGACATTTCCGGCATCCATACGTTCCGGTCCATCTTCTTGAAGCCGCCGCCGCAGAACACCAGCAACACCGGCAGTTTTTCCTTCTTGTCGTAGTAAAAATAGTCCCGCGGCCGCACGATAGACAGCTTCAGCTGCTTCCAGGTTGCGCCGCACCATTCCTTCTTTTGGGCATACACCAGCGTATCCGCCATCGTTACAACGGGTTCCGTAACAACAGGTGAAAGATGGGTAATCATTGTTTTCGTCCTCCCGGTTCTTTACTTTTTTCCCTGTTTCAGGGTATAATATACTAAAATAAACTGAAAGGGGGTGTGCGTCATGGGGAATCTTGTTACACAGGCCATCGTACTCCGCCGTGCCGATTGGCGAGATCATGACCGGGTGCTGACGCTTCTTTCCCCTACCTGCGGGCGGATTGAGGCAGTTTCCCGCGGCTGCCGCCGTCTGAACAGCCCGCTGGCCTCCGCCAGTGAGGTCTTTTGCTGCGGTGAATACGTTTTCTACCGTGGGAAAGAACACGCCACCCTAACCAGTTGTGAAATATCAGAGGCCTACTTCCCCCTGCGGCAGGATATGGACAAGCTGACATTGGCCGTCTACTTTCTGAATATGGCGGAGGCCTGCGCTCAGGAAAACGAGGATTGCCGTGCGCTGTACGCGCTGCTGCTGCGTTCCCTGCACTACCTGACCTACGGAACGCAGGTGAATCTGAAGGCGCTTTGCTCCGCTTACTTGACTTGTCTGGTGCAGCTTATGGGCTACAAGCCGCGGCTGCGGTACTGTTCCCGATGCGACCGTGAAATTCTGGCGGACGAGCCCATGGCCTTCGACCCCGCAGGCGGCGGCATCTGCTGCGCCCGCTGCGCGGGCTTCGACGCGATGAGTTTTTCCCATCCGGAGCGGGTCTGGATGAGTCACATTTTCCGGACCGGCATTGACGGCTTTGCCGATTTGCCGCCGGAAAACGCGCCTTACCATCAGCTACGGCGATTCGCGGAGGCACATCTGGAGGCCAACGTCCGCAGCGAAGGTCTGCTGCCTGATTGAACACCCTGTCATGATAACCATGACAGGGCGTTCTTTATTACAGCCTGGCGATGATTTCTTCCGTCAGGTCACGGGCAATCGCAGAGACCAGTTCCGCCGTGGCATCAAAATCTTCATATGAAGTAAAGCAATTCATGGAGTGGATATAGCGTACCGGCACGCCTGCCACAATGACCGGGATGCCATCCAGGGCCGTGTTGATGACTGCGCCGTTGTTTCCGCCGCCCTCCCGGACACTTGCCTGCACCGGAATTTCCTTCTTCTCCGCCAAATCAAGCGCGTAGCGTTGGAAGCGGGGTGAAACGATAATCGACACGTCCATAAAACGCAGCATGGGGCCCTTCTTGAAGGCCGTTTGAATGGCATAGGGCTCGGTGAAGGTATCGTCCGCGGGACAACCCTCGAAGCATACGGCAATATCCGGCTTCACATGGTTCACCGCCACCTTACAGCCGCGCTCGCCCACTTCCTCCTGGGCAGAAAATACGCCCACGATATCCACGGGCAGCTCCATGCCCTCAAGGCGGTCCAGCGTTGAAAGAAGGGAGGCGCAGCCAATCCGGCAGTCAAACGCCTTACCCTGCATCACGCCCCGCTTCTCATCGTAGCGGAAACGGGTGGCCGGCACAACGGGTTCACCGATGCGGATACGGAAGACTTCTTTCGCTTCCTCCGCGCTGCGGGCACCAACGTCCAGAATCAGGTCGGAATACGCCTGAATATGGCCGCCGTTGGCCTTTTCGGAAGCGGACATGAAATGCACCGGCTTGGAGGCCAGAATGCCCGGGATATATTCCCCGTCCGCGTTGCGCACCAGCACATCGGAGGAGCACAGGGCATTCAGGTTCCAGCTGCCCAGGTTCAGCACCCGCAGGGTACCGTTGGGACGGATGGAATGCACCATGAAACCCACTTCATCGCTGTGGGCATCCAGCATCAGCACAGGGCGGCCGCCCTTGTTTTCCTTGCGGTACACGTAAGTATTGTTCAGATGGTCGGTTTCCACCCGGCCGTACCGCTCCGCGTAACGGCGGAGTACCCGGACCGCCTCGTCTTCAAAGCCGCTGGGGCCGAAGGCATCGGACAGTTCCCGAATCATCATAATATTTTCTTCTTTTGTTCTCATACCCGTTCGCTTCCCGTCTGTTTTATTCCGGCAGTTTCACGCGGGAGAAGGTCTCCGCGAAGGCTGCCACATAATCCGCCATAGTATCCAGCATTTCCTTGCCCCATTCCGGGGTCGCCTTGGTGGGCGGGTCGAAGCCCATGCCGTGGGTCAGCCAGCCGTTATCCGTAATGACGTGAATCGGCCTGGGCACCGTAATGCTTGCACCGCGGTATGTCACGCCTGTCCAGCCGTTGCCGGGCAGCTCATCGCCCAGATCGTTGTGCGTTTCTTCGCCATCCCCCAGGAATTCCCGGTGAATCAGGGATTCGTCAATGCCCAT
>JAZUDA010000147.1:0-4856 GCA_045639455.1 Clostridia bacterium
TCTTTCGGGATGGAGAACTCGGTCGCGGAACATTGAGCGCTTACGTTTTTATTCCGCAAAACCGTAATAAACGGACGAAGAACGAAATATATGAAAAATTTTTGAAAAAAAGTATTGACTTTAACAAACTAAAGCGATAAACTGATGACGTACTAAATAATACACAGAATGAAACAACGATTTGGAGGAACTACAATGAAAAAACTGACCGCTCTTGTTCTGGCACTGGTTCTGGTTCTGACCGCTTCCGTTTCTTTGGCCGAGACCTTTATTATGGGTATTGACCCCGAGTACGATCCTTTCACTTATATGGGTGATCAGGGCGATTACATCGGCTTCGACGTGGAAGTTTGCAAGGCTGCCTGCGAGGTCGCGGGGCTTGATATGGAAATCTTCCCCGTTGTCTGGGATCAGAAACTGATTCAGCTGGATGCCATGGAGTGCGACTGCGTTTGGTCCGGTATGACGCTGACCTCCTCTATGGCGGAAGCCGGTTATGTTCTTTCCAAGCCCTATTACCAGAGCACCCAGGTCATCCTGACCAAGGAAAACAGCGGCATCACTACCGCGGCTGATTTGGCGGGCAAGGTTGTGGCTGTGCAGCTGGGTACCTCCGGTGAAGAACTGCTGAATACGGATTTGGCGGATTGGAGCGCTACCTTCGCCCAGCTGATCACATGCGAAAGCTTCCTGGTAGCCAATACTGAGCTGGCCGGCGGCGCTGTGGACGCGGTATTCATCGATATTCCCGTTGCCCTGAAGTTTAAGAATGAGAACGAAGGCTTCATTATCATCGATGAGAACCTGGGCGCGGAAGACTACGGCATTGCTTTCCGGAAGAGTGACGCGGCTCTGTGCGCCAAGATTGAGGATGCTGTGGCGCAGTTGGTCGCCAACGGCACCTACGCCGAAATTGCTGCCAAGTACTATCCTGAAATCGTGACCGAGAAGCTGTATTTCCTTGCCGCTGCCGAATAAGCAATTTAAAAAAGAATATTCTCCTCCCCGGAGTGTGGCGAAACATGCTCCGGGGACGTTTGCGGTTAATAAACAATAATTGATGTGAGGGCTGACTATGACGCTTTGGACAATGATCACCAAAATGAGCGAGGGTCTCGGGAAGACCTGCTCAATTTTCTTCCTGACCTTGCTGTTTTCTTTGCCGCTGGGCATCGTGGTTGCCCTGCTGCGGATGAGCAAAAACAGAATTGTATCGAATATTGTCCGGGGCATCATCTCCGTTCTCCGCGGTACACCGCTGATGCTGCAGCTTTTGGCTGTGACATACGGCCCCTTCTATCTGTTCGGCTGGAGCGTATCCCGCAACAAACTGATTCCGGTCGTGATTGCGTTTTCCATCAATTACGCGGCATATTTCGCGGAAATCTATCGCGGCGGCATTGAATCGATGCCGGTGGGCCAGTATGAAGCGGCTACCGTCCTGGGGTACAGCAAGACGCAGACATTCCTCCGCATTATTCTGCCGCAGGTGATCAAGCGGATTCTGCCCAGCATTACCAACGAGGTGGTGACACTGGTCAAGGATACCTCAATGGCGTTTACCGTCTCCTATCAGGAAATGTTTACCATCGGCAAGCAGATTGCCAATTCCCAGACCAGTTTCGTTCCGTTCCTGGTGGCGGGCCTGTTCTATTTCGTGTTCAACGCTGTGGTGGACTTTGTCATGGGACGGATTGAAAAGGGCTTGAATTACTACCGTTAAGGAGAAAAATGAGATGGCGAAGCTGCTTGAAATCAACCATTGCCGGAAACAATTCGGCACAAACGAAGTATTGAAGGATTTGAACATCAGCGTGGAGGAAAGCCAGGTGCTGTCCATCATTGGGCCGAGCGGCAGCGGAAAATCCACTCTGCTTCGCTGCGCTACGCTGCTGGAAACCATGGACGGCGGCGACCTGATTTATGAGGGACAGTACGCTGCAAAGGACACGGACGGCAAGTCCGTCTACGCCTCAGCCGCCGAGTTGCAGAAGATACGGAACAAGTTCGGGCTTGTATTCCAGAATTTTAACCTGTTTCCGCACTACAGCGTGTTGAAAAACGTGATGGAAGCGCCTATGCTGGTGCAGAAACGCCCCCGCGTCGAGGTAAGAGATGAGGCTATGGAGCTTCTTCGTATGATGGGCCTTGAGGACAAGGCTGACGCCTATCCGTTCCAGCTCAGCGGCGGCCAGCAGCAGCGGGTATCCATTGCCAGGGCATTGGCGATGAACCCGAGAATCCTGTTTTTTGATGAGCCGACCAGCGCGCTCGACCCGGAACTGACGGGGGAAATCCTGCGAGTCATCCGGAACCTGGCGGAAAAGAAAATGACGATGGTGATTGTTACCCACGAAATGGCCTTTGCACGGGATGTGTCGGATTATGTAGTGTTTATGAACGAAGGCTATATCGTGGAACAGGGCAATCCGCGGGATGTGATCGATCATCCCAGCCAGGAACGTACCATTCAGTTCCTGCGGAGGATGCGGGAGCAATGAACGAACTGACGTATGTCAGGGCGAACCCGACAGGAAATATCACACTGCTGGTGACTTCGTTCGTGGACAGAAAAGACCAACCACGGGTTTCGGCGGAAATGATGAAGGCGCTTGAATGCGAACAGGTTGGCTTTATTGAAAACGCAGGGAAGAGTACTGCTCTGTGCCGGCTTCAGATGATGGGTGGCGAATTTTGCGGAAACGCAACGGTGTCGGCCGCGGCACTGATGGCAAGAAAACAAGGGATAGCCAAAGGAAAAAGCATGACGGTTCCGTTGGAAGTGTCGGGCTGCGGGGAGGTACTGAACTGCCGGGTAACAAATTGCGGGGAATATGATACGGGCACGGTGAAAATGCCCCGAGTCAGCGGCATTGAGGAGACACCGCTGGGCATGCTGGTAAGAATGGACGGCATTGCCCATCTGATTGTGACGGAAAAGTATGATGCCGAAAAGGCCGAAAAAACCCTGCGCTGCGTGGCGAACTCTCTGGAAGAGGACGCCTGCGGCCTGCTTCAGTGGGTCGATGGCTTCATGACTCCGCTGGTGTACGTGAAAAAAACGGGCTCCATGGTATGGGAAACATCATGCGCCAGCGGAAGTACTGCCATCGGCTGCGTCGCTGCGGCACAGGTCAGGGAGGGAATTACCGTTACCGAGGTACGGCAGCCCGGGGGAAAGCTGCGTGTGGACGCACGATTGGAAAACGGAACGGTTACGGAAGCTTTCCTGACAGGAGAGGTGCGGCTGATGGAAGAAGGCTTGTTTCAATACTGAAAATCTGATGCAAGTGTTGTTTTTTTGTAATTTTCCTGTTATAATAAAGCTTGTTGCAATGGAATAGTGCCATTTGGAGGAAAATGGATGTACAAGCTTCTTGTCGTATCTGACCGTCCCGAGATCGTGTCAATGGTTTCCGCCTTTCAGGATTGGGAGCTGCTGGGCTGCCGGCGTCCCCATTTTCGCGATACCATTGACGGTGCTTTGGAATGCCTGCAAAATCATAGCATCAAGGGAATCGGCATTGCACTGTCCGATCCGGCGATGGACGACAACTTGATGAATATTCTGGACGAACAGCGTCCTTATCTTTCTGTTTTTACCATTGGCTCTACGCAGGAGGAACTTTCTGCCCATCTGCGCGCCTTCTCTCATCTTCAGGATCTGCTTCACGCGGATTGCTCCAACGATGACTTCTCTGAGGAACACCGTCTGGAAAGCGCCCGCCATGAGTTTATCGACAAGCTGCTTTCCAACCGCTTCCATTGCGAGGAAGAAGTGGAGGAAAACCTGCGCCTTCTGCGCAGCAAGACTTCCCGTGTGCAGCCTTGCATTCTGGAGGATTTGTCCATGCCGGAGGAGGATGCCGCACTGTGGCGGTACGGGTCTTCCCGGCTGTCTACTTGCATCCACAATTTCTTCAAGCAGCACAGTGAGAATCTGATTATCCGGGTTTGCGTGCTGTCCCCGGAAAAGGTGCGTGTTTTGGTCTGCCCTCACCGCGGCTTTGAAGTGGACGGGGACGAGCTTGCCGCCCATGTTTCGGATTTTACGCAGGAAGCGCTGGAGGACGTGGAACAATACATCGGCTTCCACCTTCAGGTGGATAGTGTCAGAATATTAAACAATCTTTTGTCCTTGTGCAAAATGAACGATATGTAAGGAGGCTGCATTATGGGTCTGTTCGGAAATATTCTTCGCTCCCAGTGTCTGGATGTCATTGAGTACGTGGAAAACGGTCAGAATGTGATGGTTCACAAGTATGATTGTAACGGGAAAGAAATCATGATGGGCGCTCAGCTGACTGTGCGCGAAAGCCAGAATGCCATCTTTATCAGTGAAGGCCGCCTGGCGGATGTATTCGGCCCTGGCCGTTATACCCTGTCCACCGCCAATATGCCTGTGATGACAGCACTGCAGAGCTGGCAGTACGGCTTCAACTCTCCTTTCAAGAGCGATGTGTATTTTGTCAATATGCGTCAGTTCCTGGATCGCAAATGGGGAACCGCGAACCCCGTAATGATGCGTGACAAGGAATTCGGCATGATTCGTCTGCGCGCCTTCGGCGTGTATTCCTTCCGTGTTGTGGATCCGGCTACCTTCCTGAAGGAAGTATTCGGTACGCAGGCGCTGTTCACGGTGGACGGCGTGGAAGGCCAGATGAAGCGCACCATCGTTTCCACCCTGACCGATGTAATCGCCGAAAGCGGCATCCCGGCGCTGGATTTGGCCGCCGGCTATGATGAGCTGGGTGCTTCCGTGCTGACTTCCGCCAATGAAAAGCTGTCCTCCCTGGGCGTGGCGCTGGCTTCCTTTGTGATTGAGAACATCTCCCTGCCCGAGGAAGTGGAAAAGG
>JAZUDA010000148.1:0-3565 GCA_045639455.1 Clostridia bacterium
CCCTGACACAGGTACGCACCGATACCGTGCCCATCAAGGGCCTTCAGGGGCAGCGGGTCCAGGCGACCGTCACCGTATCGCGTGACGGGAAAGAGCTGGGCCGGGAGACGGGTGAGGTGCTGTTTACCGCCTACGGCGTCAGTGGTGTATGCGTTATGCAGTTGTCCCGGCTGTGCGGCCCGCGTACCGTTGTGTCCCTGAACCTGGTGCCGGAGGGCTGTGACCTTCGGGCCGAGCTGGAAAAACGGGTGGAGATTTTTGAGAACCTGCCCATGGAGCAGCTGTTCTGCGGCCTGTTCGCAAGGCTTGTCGGCATGGCGGTGCTGAAAATGGCGAAGGTGCCCTTTGCCGGCCGCGTCTGCGGGGAGCTGAATACCCGGGAGCTGGCAGCACTTTGCCGCGCCGCGGAGAGCTTCACCCTGCCTGTTCAGGGCGTAAACGGCTTTGACCAGGCGCAGGTGACCGCAGGCGGCATCGATACCATTGACTTTGACCCGGAATCCTGTGCCTCCCGCCTTTGCCCCGGCCTGTACGCCTGCGGTGAGGTGCTGGATGTGGACGGCGATTGCGGCGGATTTAACCTGATGTTTGCCTTTGCCTGCGGCATTCTGGCCGGGCGAAACGCAGCCGATGCTGAAAGTGATTTTTTGAGGTGAGCCATGTCTGATTCCCTGTTGATCCGCGGGGCGCGCGCCCACAACCTGAAGAATGTGTCACTGACCATTCCCCGCAACAAGTTGGTTGTCATTACCGGGCTTTCCGGCTCCGGCAAGTCCTCCCTGGCGTTTGATACCATCTTCGCCGAGGGGCAGCGCCGCTATGTGGAAAGTCTGTCCAGCTATGCCCGCCAGTTTTTGGGGCAGATGGAAAAGCCGGACGTGGATGCCATCGAGGGCCTGTCCCCCGCCATTTCCATCGACCAAAAGACGACCGCCCGCAATCCCCGCTCCACCGTGGGCACGGTAACGGAGATTCACGACTATCTCCGTCTGCTCTACGCCCGTATCGGCACGCCCCACTGCCCCCGGTGCGGCAGGGAAATCCACCAGCAGAGCATTGACCAGATGGTGGACGCGCTGCTTGCGCTGGAGGAGGGAACCCGCCTTCAGCTGCTGGCGCCCGTGATCCGCGGACGCAAGGGTGAGCATGAAAAGGTGCTGGCGGATGCCCGGAAGAGCGGGTTCGTGCGGGTACGGATTGACGGTGAGCTGTACGACCTGGACGACACCCCCGCGCTGGACAAAAAGAAAAAGCACAATATCGACCTGGTGGTGGACCGGCTGGTCATCCGCCATGACAACGATGACCTGCCCCTGCGGCTGGGCGACAGCCTGGAGACCGCCTGCCGGGAAGGCGCCGGGCTGGCAATCGCGGATTTGTTCGACCGGGGCGAAATGCTGTTTTCCCAGAACTACGCCTGCCCCGACTGCGGCGTCAGCCTGGAAGAAATCGAGCCACGGATGTTCTCCTTCAACAGCCCTTACGGTGCCTGCCCCACCTGCTCCGGTCTGGGCACGCTGCTGCACATCGGTGAGGACTTCATCATCCCCGACCCCACACTGTCCATCGCGCAGGGCGGCATCAAGGCCATGGGCTGGAACAGCGTGGAGCCGGGCAGCAATACGTACCTGTTCTATTCCGCGCTGGCGGAGAAGTACACTTTCTCGCTGGATACGCCCATCGGACAGCTGACGCCGGAGCAGCGTCATGTCATCCTGTATGGCACCGGTAAGGATAAAATTACTGTCCGATATCAGACGGGCAGCGGCTTCGGCCAGTTCGATACCGTATTTGAGGGCATCATTCCCTCCATGCAGCGGCGCTATGAGGAGACCACCAGCGACGCCATGAAGGCCGCCTATGAGGAATACATGGTTGTGGACGAGTGCCCTGATTGTCATGGTCAGCGTTTGAAGCCGGAGGCGCTGGCGGTCACCGTGAATGACAGAAACCTGGCACAGGTTTCCGCCCTGCCCATCGGCGCTTGCCGTTCCTTCTTTGCCGGCCTTTCCCTGACAAGCCAGCAATCCATTATCGCCGCTCCCATTCTGCGGGAGGTGGATGCACGGCTGTCCTTCCTGGAAAACGTGGGGCTGGGCTACCTGTCCCTTGCCCGCGGCGCCGCCACCCTGTCCGGCGGCGAGGCGCAGCGTATCCGTCTTGCCACGCAGATCGGTTCCGGCCTGATGGGCGTGCTGTACGTGCTGGATGAGCCCTCCATCGGCCTGCACCAGCGGGATAATCAAAAGCTGCTGTCCTCCCTGAAGCGTCTGCGCGACCAGGGCAACACGCTGATTGTGGTGGAGCATGACGAGGACACCATGCGCGCCGCGGACTACATTGTGGACGTGGGGCCCGGTGCCGGTGAACACGGCGGGCAGATTGTGGCCACGGGCACGGTGGACGAAATCATGGCGAACCCCGCCTCCCTTACCGGTCAATACCTGTGCGGCAAGAAATATATTCCCGTTCCCGCCCATCGCCGTGTTCCCTCCGGCTGGCTGACGCTGACCGGGTGCCGGGAGCACAACCTGAAAAACGTGACCGCCTCCGTTCCGCTGGGTGTGTTTACCTGCGTGACCGGTGTTTCCGGCAGCGGTAAATCCTCCCTGGTGAACGAGATTCTCTACAAGGTACTGGCAAAGGAGCTGAACCGGGCCAAGACGCGCCCGGGCAAGTATGACAGCGTTTCCGGGCTGGAGCAGCTGGACAAGATCGTTTTTATCGACCAATCTCCTATCGGGCGCACGCCCCGCAGCAACCCTGCCACCTACACCGGCGTGTTCGACCTGATCCGCAAGGTATTCGCCATGACACCCCAGGCCCGCGCTATGGGCTACAAGGAAAACCGCTTTTCCTTCAACGTGAAGGGCGGGCGGTGTGAAACCTGCGGCGGCGACGGTGTGCTGAAAATCGAAATGCATTTCCTGCCGGATATGTTCGTCCCCTGCGAGGTCTGCAAGGGCCAGCGCTACAATCGGGAAACGCTGCAGGTGCGCTACAAGGACAAGACCATCGCCGATGTGCTGGATATGACGGCCGAGGAAGCGCTGACGTTCTTCGACGCCCATCCGCAGATTCGCCGCAAGCTACAGACCATCTGCGATGTGGGGCTGGGGTATATCCGTCTGGGGCAGACCGCCACCACCCTGTCCGGCGGCGAGGCGCAGCGGATGAAGCTGGCCAGCGAGCTCAGCCGTGCCGCCACCGGGCGCACCATGTATGTGCTGGACGAGCCCACCACCGGTCTGCATACCGATGACGTGGGCAGGCTGATTGAGATTCTGCAGCGGCTGACCGCCCATGGGAACTCCGTGCTGGTGATCGAGCATAATCTGGATGTAATCAAAACTGCGGACTATCTGCTGGACCTGGGGCCGGAAGGCGGCGATCAGGGCGGGCAGATTATTGCCGCGGGCACGCCGGAGGAGGTATGCCTCGTGCCGGGCAGCTTTACCGGAGCGTTCCTTGCCCCTGTACTGGAAAAGGCAATGCATGATGAAGGGAGAGTCACGTAAGGTCGCTCCCTTTTATATCGCGAAAAAGCAAAACGACACTAGGTTAC
>JAZUDA010000149.1:0-5172 GCA_045639455.1 Clostridia bacterium
TGAGCCTGTCACCCCTGATTTTGAGATTCCCTATCATACCGATATTATGGAGCGCTTTGACGGCATCGACATGGACGCCGCCGGCCGCGTGTCCGGCAACGGCTTCTACTATCTGATGGGCGACATTGCCCGCCTGCACAGCGCCATTCTGGCCTACGCCCGCGACTTTATGATCAACAAGGGCTTCATCTACTGCATCCCGCCCTTCATGATCCACGGCAACGTGGTGGAGGGCGTCATGAGCCAGACCGACATGGACGCCATGATGTATAAGATCGAGGGCGAGGATCTGTATCTGATCGGCACCAGCGAGCACAGCATGATCGGCAAGTTCATCGACCAGATCATCCCCGAGGACACCCTGCCCCAGAAGCTGACCAGCTACTCCCCCTGCTTCCGCAAGGAAAAGGGTGCCCACGGCATTGAGGAGCGGGGCGTATACCGCATCCACCAGTTTGAAAAGCAGGAAATGATCGTGGTCTGCAAGCCTGAGGAATCCATGGAGTGGTACGAAAAGATGTGGCGCTTCTCCGTGGAGCTGTTCCGCAGCATGGAGATCCCGGTACGCCAGCTGGAGTGCTGCTCCGGCGACCTGGCCGACCTGAAGGTGAAGAGCTGCGATATCGAAGCCTGGAGCCCCCGTCAGCAGAAGTATTTCGAGGTCTGCTCCTGCTCCAACCTGGGCGATGCCCAGGCCCGCCGCCTCAAAATGCGCGTAAAGGGCGAGGACGGCAAGATGTACCTGCCCCACACCCTGAACAATACCGTGGTGGCCCCGCCCCGCATGCTGATTGCCTTCCTGGAGAATCACCTGCAGCGCGACGGCTCCATCACCATTCCCGAGTGCCTGCGTCCCTATATGGGCGGCCAGGAAGTCATTCGCTGAGTTTTTACGGGGGTCGCCAGACCCCCGTTCTGTTTAACCGAGGAGGATTCATGCCATGCAGCGGATTCTGGATCAATTTCTGTTTCCCGCGCCGGTAAAGGCCGCCGTGCCTTTCGGCAACGGGCATATCAACTCCACCTTCCGGGTGGAAACGGAGGACGGCGGGCGCTACGTTCTGCAGAAAATCAACAAGGCGGTCTTCCGTCAGCCGGAGGACGTGATGGACAACGTCTGCGCCGTGACCGACTACCTTGCAGCACTCCCGGGTGCCGACCCGGACAAGTGCCTGCGTCTGCTGCCTGCGAAGGACGGCAAGCGGTACGCCGCCGATGAAGACGGCGATGTGTGGCGGGTATACAACTTTATCCCCAACTCCCGCAGCTTTGAGCTGCCCGATACGGAGGAGCTGATGGAGCGCGCGGGTGCCGGCTTCGGCGGCTTTTTCGCCGCGCTGCAGGCTTTCCCCGCCGAAACGCTGAAGGAGACCATTCCCGCCTTCCATAACACGCCCCACCGGGTTGCCCAGCTGCGCGCCGCCGTGGCGCGGGACGCCGCCGGCCGCGTGAAGGACGTGCAGACCGAGCTGAAGCGGATCTATGTGGTGGATGCCGCGCTGTGCGCCCTGGAGGAAAAGAAAAAAGCGGGCATCCTGCCCCTGCGGGTTACCCATAACGATACCAAGCTGAACAATATCCTCTTTGACGCGGACACCGGTGAAACGCTTTGCGTGGTGGACCTGGACACCGTCATGCCCGGCCTGATCGCCTATGACTTCGGCGATGCCATCCGCTTCGCGGGCAATACGGCGGTGGAGGACGAGCGGGATCTGTCCCGCGTGTCCCTGTCCCTGCCCATGCTGCGCGCCTTCGCCCGGGGCTACCTGCGGGAGGCCGGCAGCGCGCTGACCGACGCGGAGCTGGATTCCCTGGCCATGGGCTGCTGGACGGACACCATGGAAATCGGCATCCGCTTCCTGACCGACTATATCGAGGGCGATGTGTATTTCAAGACCGACTATCCGGAGCATAACCTGGTGCGTGCCCGCTGTCAGCTGGCGCTGGCGGACGACATCATGCGCAAAATGCCCCTGGTGAAGCAGATTCTGCGGGAGGAGTGCGGCAAATGAGCAAGGAACCGATTCTGCTGGTAATGGCTGCCGGCATGGGCAGCCGCTACGGCGGGCTGAAGCAGACCGACCCTATGGGCGGCAACGGCGAAGTCATCCTGGACTATTCCCTTTTCGGTGCCCGCCGCGCCGGGTTCAAGCGCGTGATTTTCCTGATCAAGAAGGCCATTGAGGCGGATTTCATCGCCCGCGTGGGCGAGCGTGTGGCAAAGCACAGCGGCATGGAAGTGCGCTATGGCTTCCAGGAACTGGACAAGGTGCCCGGCGCGATTCCCCAAGGCCGTGTGAAGCCCTACGGCACGGGCCACGCGGTGCTGTGCTGCGCGGACCTGATTGACGCGCCCTTCGCCGTCATCAACGCGGATGACTACTACGGCCCGGAGGCTTTCCGCAAAATGTACTGGGCGCTGACCGCCCTGCCCGAGGGCGACGGCGTCATGCCCATCCGCATGGTGGGCTACCGCCTGTGCAATACCGTATCCGAGACCGGCTACGTATCCCGCGGCGTGTGCAATGTGAACGAGGAAAGCCCCCTGACCGATATTACGGAGCGCACCCATATCATTTCCACCGTGGACGGCTGCCTGTATACCGAGGACGGGGAGACCTATCACAGGCTGGCGGACGACACCACCGTGTCCATGAACATGTGGGGCTTCCCGGCGTCCTTCCTGCCGGAGCTGAAAAAGGGCTTTGACCGTTTCTTTGAAACCGAGCTGCCCCGGAACCCCGTAAAGGCCGAGTTTTACCTGCCCTTCGCCGTCAACGATCTGCTGCAGGCAGGCCGCGCCCGGGTGCAGGTGGAGGTCACCGGCGACAAGTGGTACGGCGTGACCTATCCCGAGGACAAGCCGCTGGTGGTGAAGGCCATCTCCGACATGACCCGCGCGGGGCTGTATCCCGCGCCCCTGTGGGAAAAATGAAGACAGCGATTGTGACCGGCGGCAGCCGGGGAATCGGCCGCGCCTGTGCCGAAGCGCTGGCCCGGGCGGGCTATACCGTGTTTATCCTGTATGAAAAAAACAACGCCGCGGCGGAAGAAACGCTCTCCCGCGTCCGTACCGCCGGCGGCAGCGGCTATGCCATCCGCTGCGATGTGGCGGATGAAAACGCGGTGAATGACGCCGTGGCGCATATCGTATCCCTCACCCACCGGGTGGACGTGCTGGTGAACAACGCCGGCTTCGCCAATGTGGGGCTGTTTTCCGATACCGACCCCGCGCTGTGGCAGCGCATGATGAATGTGCACGTGAACGGCGCGTACTACCTGTGCCGCGCCGTTCTGCCCCTGATGCGGGAGAGGGACGGCGGCAGCATTATCAATATTTCCTCCATGTGGGGGCAGGTGGGCGCCTCCTGCGAGGTGGCCTACTCCACCGCCAAGGCGGCGCTGATCGGGTTCACGAAGGCCCTGTCCAAGGAAGTGGGCCTGTCCGGCATCCGGGTGAACTGTGTCTGCCCCGGCGTGATCGATACGGACATGAACGCCTGCCTGACGGAGGACACCATGGCGGACCTGGCGGAGCAAACGCCCCTGGGCCGCATCGGCACGGCGGACGAGGTTGCCCGCGCCGTGCTCTTTCTGGCCGGTGAAGACGCCTCCTTCATTACGGGACAGGTCATCGGCGTGAACGGCGGGCTTGTGTAAAGGAGAAAAAGAACATGAATCGAAACGAATACGCGGCTTCCGTACAGCGGGAGCTGCTGGAGCTGATCCGCACCATGGCGGTCATTCCCGCGCCCAGCCATCACGAGGACAGGCGGGTGGCATTCCTCCTGCCCTGGCTGGAACAGCAGGGCTTTACGGGTGTCACGGTGGACAAGGCGAAAAACGTGCTGATTCCCGTGGGGGTGGATGAAACCAACGATGTGGCGGTCATCATGGCGCACACGGACGTGGTTTTCCCGGATACCGATCCCCTGCCCATCACGGAGGATGACGAAAAAATCTGCTGCCCCGGCGTGCAGGATGACACCGCCAACCTGGCCGTGCTGCTGCTGTGCGCCCGGTTCTGCAGGCAGTTCCCGCTGCGCGGCATGGGCGTGGTGTTTGTGGCCAACGCCTGCGAGGAGGGGCTGGGCAATCTGGACGGCGTGCGTGCCGTGATTGACGCCTATGGCAGCCGTGTGAAGGAGTTCATCTCCGTTGACGGCAGCCTGCCCGCCCTCACCACCCGCGCGGTAGGCTCCTTCCGCTACAATGTTGCCGTCAAAACGGCGGGCGGCCACTCCTGGGGCAAGTTTGGCGCTGAAAACGCCATCGCCAACGCCGCGTCCCTGATTGCCGACCTGTACACGGTGCAGGTGCCGGTGCACGGTGCCTCCCGCACCACCTACAATGTGGGCACGATTTCCGGCGGTACCAGCGTGAACACCATCGCGCAGAACGCGGAATTCCTGTACGAATACCGTTCCGACACGGCGCAGTGCCTGGCGGAAATGAAGGCGAGTTGCGATGGCATTGTGGCCCGCCACCGGAAGGGCGGCGTGGACATTGATGTGCCCCTTCTGGGCGAGCGGCCCTGCGGCGCGGACATGCCGGAGGCCGAATGGCTGGCGCTGAAGGACTGGATCCGCGCCTGCGCCCGGGAGACCACCGGCATCGAGCTGCAGGAACGCAGCGGCTCCACCGACGCCAACCTGCCCCTGTCCCGGGGTATTCCCGCCGCCACCATCGGCGGGTGCAACGGTGTGGGCGCGCACACGCGGGGCGAGTATCTCCTGAAGGATTCACTCCTGCCCGGCACGGTCTATCTGCTGCGCATTCTGGGCCGGTATTTCGATCTGCCCCAAGATTAACGTAAAAAAAGGACTTCGCATGTCAAACATTCAGTTATCCGACCATTTCACGGTGCGCAGACTGCTCCGTTTTGCCCTTCCGTCCATTCTGATGATGATATTTACCTCGATTTACGGCATTGTGGACGGCTATTTCGTATCCAACTACGCGGGGAAGACCCCCTTCGCCGCGGTGAACTTCATTTATCCTTTGGTCATGGTGCTGGGCTCCATCGGCTTCATGATCGGCACCGGCGGCAGCGCGCTCATCGGCAAAACCCTGGGTGAGGGGCACCCGGACAGGGCAAACCGGTATTTCTCCATGCTGGTCTGGTTCTCCATCGGACTGAGCCTGGTGGTCGGCATTCCCTGCATCCTTTCC
>JAZUDA010000150.1:0-2941 GCA_045639455.1 Clostridia bacterium
TATACTCGCGTTCGCCAAGCCCCAGTTTCACAGCATGGGCCAGACCCGCGGCATAATCCGTGTCCGGGTGCGCCAGGGTGAACACATCGCGGTGTTCTTCATGAGCATGGGCCGCGATGGGGCTGCTGGGCTGAATGGGCTGGGCGTTGATGGCGTCCACACAGGCCTGATCCAGCGCAACGGGGTCAAAGGAGGCAAACATGCCCACATCCGGCACCAGGGAGGGATCGTGGGCGGAGGAACAGTCACAGTTGGCCTGCACGTCCATGACCATGGCAATATGGAAGGCGGGACGGCCGTTGATGGCCGCCTTGGTGTACTCGGCAATTTTGCGGTTCAGCACGGGCTTTGCCTCGTCCCACTTGCAGGCGATGGCATTCTTGGGGCAGTATGCCATGCAGTAGCCGCAGCCCACGCAGTGCACATCGTCAATCACGGCCTTGCCGTCTACCACATGCACACCGTTGTTGGCGCAGTTGCGCACGCACATGCCGCAACCGACACACTTTTCCGTCAGAATCCGGGGCGTGCCGGAGGAGTGCATTTCCATCTTGCCCTTCTTGGAGCCACAGCCCATGCCGATATTCTTGAATACGCCGCCGTAGCCTGCATTGATATGGCCCTTGCAGTGGGTCAGGGTAATCAGTACATCAGCCTCCGCGATGGCGGCACCGATTTTTGCTTCCTTTACATATTCGCCGCCCTCTACGGGAATCAGACGCTCATCCGTTCCGCGCAGACCATCGGCGATGATGACAGGCGCGCCGACGCACAGCTGGTTGTAGCCGTTCAGGGCAGCGTTCTCCAAATGGTCTACGGCATTGCCGCGGCGGCCCACATACAGGGTATTGGCATCCGTCAGGAAGGGCTTGCCGCCCAGGGAGCGGATCTTGTCACACAGAATCTTGGCGTACTGGTGGCGCAGGAAGGCCATATTACCCCATTCGCCGAAGTGTACCTTGACGGCGACATATTTGTCGGTCAGGTCCATGGTGTCGATACCGGCCTCGGTAATCAGGCGGTTGAACTTGGCCAAGATGCTGTCGCCGGGGCGGACATGCTGGTCCGCGAAATAGACTTTGCTCATTGCTTTTCTTTCCTCTCTATATTGTTATAAAGATTGAATTGCCTTCAGCAGGGCATCGATTTCTTCCTTGCGGGTGGACCAGGTGGTGCAGAAACGGACGCAGTCGCTGTTTTCATCCACAGGGTTTTCATACTCAAAGATAAAATCCTTTGCCAGCTTTTCCTGCTGTGCCTTGGTCAGGATAACGAACACCTGGTTGGTCGGGTTCTTCATGTACAGGGGGCAGCCCGCCTTTTCAAAGGCATCGCGGATGAGGATGGCGTAGCGTACCGCCTCTTTGCCGATGCGCAGGTACAGGTCATCTGTGAACAGGACGGAGAACTGCAGCCCCAGCAGCCAGCCCTTGGCCAGCATGGCGCCGGACTGCTTAATCATGTTGCGGAAATGGGGCTTCAGCGCGGGATTGGAGATGACAAGCGCCTCGCCGAAGAGCGCGCCGCACTTGGTACCGCCGATATAGAAGGCATCACACAGGCGTGGATAGTCCGCAAGCACCGTATCCGCTCCATCGGCGCCAAGCCCGTAAGCAAGCCGCGCGCCGTCCAGGAACAGGTACAGGCCGTGTTTGCGGCAGACATCGGAAAGAGCCTCCAACTCCGCCTTTGAATACAGCGTGCCGTATTCGGTGGGGCTGGAAATATAGACCATGCGGGGAACGGTCACATGCTCCGGCACAGTGGAAATTTCGTACCCGACCGCCACATCCTCTACCTGAGAGGCGGTCAACTTTCCGTCCGCGGTGGGCAACGTCAGAATTTTTACGCCGCAGGCCTCCACGGCACCGCATTCATGCACATTGATGTGGCCCGATTCGGCGGAAATCACACCCTCCCAAGGACGTAGCGCCGCGTGAATCATGACGGCGTTTGTCTGCGTGCCGCCGACCAGGTAATGGATATCCGCGTCAGGTGCATTCATGGCGCGGCGCAGCATGGCAGTCGCCTTCTCACATTCCTCATCCAGCCCGTAGCCGCAGTAAGCGGTATCGTTTGTCGCGGAAAGGGCGGCCAAAATCGCAGGGTGGGCACCGTTGTGGTAATCGTTATTGAATCTGTACATATGTCATTCCTTCCGCTTTCTGTTCAGGTATTCGTCCAATTGGGTCTTCACCTTGTCGGGAATCACCTTTTCCACCGGGCAGACAACGGAATCCGCCATGATGGCCACATAGGATGTGATAAACGCGGCATCCTTGGCAATCTGCTCATCGCTCAATACATCGGGCGTATCGAAACGGGTATGAATAATCGCCTGGGAGGCGGGCGCGAGACGGGCAAAGGAAATGCCGGGCACGCCTGCATCGGCGAAGGGGGTGGAGTCGCTGGAGTACACGCCCTGACGGGCTTCCATGCCCCAGCCCTGCTCCAGGCAAATGGCCTTGATGTAGGCAACGGCGGCCTCTGTGGCGCTGCAGCAGGCGATAAACTTACCCATGACAGAACCAATCATATCGATATTCACGTTCACCGTGCAGGTTTTCAGTTCCTCGGCATGGTCACGCACATAAGCCTTGGAGCCCAAGAGCCCTCGCTCCTCGCTGCCGCAGAAGATGAAACGCAGCCCGCGACGGAGGGAAACGGCCTTCAACTGCTCCATAATCAGAAGCAGTGCGATGGCGCCGGTCATGTTGTCATAGTTGCCGCGGGAGAGGGGAGTGGTGTCATAGTGAGCAGTAACGGCAACCCACTCGTCAGTAGTGCCGGGAAGCGTGGCAACTACGTTGTGGGACATGCCGGTGGATTCATTCTGTACCAAATGAATCCGGGCGGACTTGGCACCGCTCTTCACAACCTTAAACGCGTCCTTGGCATTGATATTCATGCAGGGAAGCAGCTTGCCCTCGGCCACATAGCC
>JAZUDA010000151.1:0-8564 GCA_045639455.1 Clostridia bacterium
CTCGGTCGCCCCTGCGGATGCCAATGGATTTGAAATAGTTGGCGCACTGGGAGGATGCGCGCTTCATATCCATAAAGGTAAAGCGGCGTTCCACCTTGTCCCGGCTGACGTGCAGCATGGCCAGCTTGTCCGGGCTGCGCCGTGCCAATTCGTCCACCAAATCGAAGGCAAAGTTGAAATGCTCCGTATTGCGGAACTCGATCCGGGTCGGCGTGCCGCGCTCGTCCGTTTCCACCAGGGTATACTTGCGGTAGATGCGTTCCTCCGCCTCCACACTGCGTGCCGCGGAGGGCAGGGGCAGCTGAGGTTTTTCAGTCGTTTCGGAAGCAGGGTTCAGAACAATCGCGTAAAAGGTGCAGTCCTGCCCGCCCACGGCAATCATGCCATGAGGTGTGGCGGAGTCGTAATACGCGCTGTCGCCCGGCTCCAGAACGGTCGCGTGCTCACCCACCTGCAGCTTCAAGGTGCCGGAAATGACAATATCCAGTTCCTGCCCCTCATGGGTAGTCAGCTCGATATCGCTGCGCTCGCTCTCCGCGTTATAGGCCACTTCAACATACAGCGGCTCGGACACCCTGCCCTTGAAGGAGGACGCCAGGTTGTAATACACCATGCCGTTGGCCTCTTCAATGCGCTGGCCTTTGCCCTTGCGGGTTACGATAAAGCTGTTCAGGCGGGGGCTGGAGCCCTCGATGATATCCGTCACGTCCACGTTGAACGCCAGGGCGCAGCGATACAGGAACGCGAAGTTCAGGTCACTCAGGCCCTGTTCGCAATCCAGATACTCCCGGATGCTGACACCGCACTTTTCCGCCATCTGCGCCGGGGTAAAGCCCTCGATGTCCCGCAGCTCGCGAATACGGTGCGCCATTTCCTGGATTTTGAAATTCAGGCCCGTCATTTGTGCCATGATGATTTCTCCTTCTCCGGTAATAAAAAAACCGTCTCAAAGATTCCCCTTTGAGACGGGCAATACACTTGCTCGCGGTACCACTCAAATTGCGGATACAATCCGCCGCTCTGCGGGCTCCTTTTCTGAAGCCCCCGCGCCCTGACGCGGCGCGTTCGGGAGGGGTCTACCCTGCGCGGCGCGCAGCTCTTCCCTCCGGCTCAGAAGCTACAAGCCCGTCCCCGCCCGGCCTGACAGTTCACACCGACCACTGTCTCTCTGTGTACCGGGAAGAATGAGGCGAACCCTCTTCGTCATTGCCTTTGAACAAACAGTATTGTATGCATTATTTCGTATAATGTCAATACTTGATTTTGTTCTTTTTTTGTTTTCCGTCAATCAATCCGGTACACCCGGCAGGCGTTGGCATAGGTTGCCTCCGCCACTTCCTCCACCGGCACATCCCGAAGGAGCGCCACCTTCTGTGCCACATACCGCACATTGGCAGGCTCGTTCCTGCGTCCGCGCACGGGCTCCGGCGAAAGATACGGACTGTCGGTCTCAATCAGAAACCGGTCCCGTGGCACATTCTTCACCGTATCCGCAAGCCTGACCATGTTCTTGAACGTGACGGAGCCTGAAAAAGAAATGTAGAAACCCATGTCCAGGTATTCCCGCGCACTTTCCCAGCTGCCGGTATAGCAGTGGATGATGCCGGAGGGCAGACGTCCCTTCCGCCCGCGGAAAATATCCAGCAGATCCCCGTGGGCATCCCGCACATGCAGGATGACCGGCACGTTTTCCTCCAGTGCCAGGTCCAGCTGGGTACACAGCACTTCCTTCTGTACGTCCCGCGGCGAGAAATCGTAGAAATAATCAAGCCCGATTTCGCCCAGTGCCTGTACCTTGGGTGCCTTCAGCCATTTTCTCAGAGTATCCGCGTCCTCCGGCCGGAAAGAGGATGCCTCGTGGGGATGAAAGCCTACGGCGCAGTAGCCCCCTTCCACCTTCCCCGCCAGCTCCATGCCGGCCCGGGAGGTAGGCAGATCGGACCCGGCCAGCAGGAAACGGTCCACGCCGTTTTCCCGCATTCTGTCCAGTACATCCGCCACGTCACCCTCGAATTTCTCATCGGTCAGATGACAATGGGAATCAAACAGCTTCATCATCAGCTGATACGGGCGCCGTCTTCCATGCCCGCTTCTACGCCTGCCAGCTTCAGCGTGTTGCCGTCAGCGGAGGACGCGCACAGAATCATGCCCTCGGAGGGAATGCCGCGGAGCTTTGCAGGCTTCAGGTTGGCTACCAGAATCACCTGTTTGCCGACCATTTCTTCAGGCGTGTACGCCTTGGCGATGCCGCTGACGACGCTGTGCTGCTCATTGCCCAGGGAGACGGTCAGATGCAGCAGCTTATCGCTCTTCTCCACCTTTTCGGCGGCAATGACGCGGGCCACGCGCAGCTCCACCTTGGCGAAATCGCCAATGGAAATCATGCCCTCGGGCAGGGGTTCTTCCTTTTTCTCCTGCTTGTTCTGCTTCGGGGCGGCGGGCTTTTCCTCAGCCTTGGGCGCCTCGGGCTGTGCGGGGGCGATCGCCGCCAGTTCCTTTTCGATATCCAGCCGCTGGAACAGGGCTTCACCCTTCTTTACGGCCGTGCCCGCGGGAATCCTGCCGAACTTGTCCAGGGATTCGTAACCGGTCAGTTCCTCACCCGCAAGGCCCATCTGGGCGAAAATCTTTTCGGGGGTGGCAGGCATGAAGGGACGGATCAGCACGGAGACAAACCGGACGCACTCCGCCAGATTCATCAGTACATTGGCCAGGCGGGCCTTTTTGCTTTCGTCCTTGCCCAGCACCCAGGGCTGGGTCAGGTCGATATACTTGTTGCACTCGCCGATCAAGCTCCAGATTTCCGCCAGGGCCTGGGAGTACTGCAGTTTTGTCATCTGCTCGTCCACCAGACCGGGCAGGGCGGCGCAGTGGGCAACCAGCGCATCATCTTCCTCATGGTTCGCGCCTTCATCCGTCCAGGCGGGGGTGGCGCCGCCAAAATATTTTTCGATCATGGCCACCGTGCGGGAAACCAGGTTGCCCAGGTCGTTGGCAAGGTCCGCGTTGTAGCGGGTCAGGAAGGCGCGGTCGGTATAGTTGCCGTCAGCACCGAAGGGCAGTTCCCGCAGCAGGTAATACCGCAGGGCATCCGCGCCGTAGCGGGCAACCAGCGGCTGGGCGTACTGCACGTTGCCCTTCGATTTGCTCATCTTGTCGCCGCCGAACAGCAGCCAGCCATGGGCAAATACCTGCTTGGGCATGGGCAGCCCCAGCGCGTGCAGCATGATGGGCCAGTAAATGGTGTGGAAGCGAACAATTTCCTTGCCGACCAGATGGACGTCGGCGGGCCAGAACTTCTTGAACAGGCTGTCATCCTCGCTCATGTAGCCCAGCGCGCTGATGTAGTTGGACAGGGCGTCCACCCATACATACACCACGTGTTTGTCATCAAAGTCCACCGGAACGCCCCACTTGAAGGAGGTACGGCTGACGCACAGGTCCTGGAGGCCGGGCTTGAGGAAATTATTGATCATCTCATTGGCGCGGGAAGCAGGCTGGATGAAATCGGGATGCGTCTGGATGTAATCAATCATCCAGTCCTGGTACTTGCTCATGCGGAAGAAATAGCTTTCCTCACGGGTGGGCTGAACGGGACGGCCGCAGTCGGGGCAGCACTTCACGCCGTCCTTTTCAATGACCTGGGTCGCGGTCCAGAAGGACTCGCAGGGCGTGCAGTACAGGCCCTCGTACTCGGACTTGTAGATATCGCCCTGGTCATAGAAACGGCGGAAAATCTTCTGCACAGTCTTCTCATGGGCCTCGTCGGTGGTACGAATAAAGTGGTCGTACTCCACCTCCATCAGCTTCCACAGCTCTTTGGTATTGGCCACAATCTCGTCCACATAAGCCTTGGGGGTCACGCCCTTCGCCTTGGCCTTTTCCTCAATCTTCTGGCCGTGTTCATCGGTACCGGTCAGGAAGTAGGTCTCGTAGCCCTGCATCTTCTTGTAGCGGTTCATAGTGTCCGCGGCCACGGTTGTATAGGTATGGCCGATATGCATATTCCCGGAGGGGTAATAAATCGGTGTGGTAATATAATAGGTACCCTTGCTCATTGCTTCTTCAAACCTCCTGTTTGGTATACCCGGTCATTTTACCATGCATGCCCGCATTTTGCAACGAAAAATCCGCATCTTTCCCGATTTTTCATGTGTGGATTCCGTTCTTGACAGAAAAAGTGAAAAATGATAACATCAGCCCGACAAGGAGGGACGGATATGAAGCCGAATATCGTCTATATCATCACCGATCAGCAGCGCCGGGATTCCATGGGGATTTACGGAAACCGTTACGTCTCCACCCCGAATCTGGACCGTTTTGCCGCCGGAGCTACGGTATATGACCATTGCTATTGCGATGCCCCCATCTGTACACCCAGCCGCGCCAGCATCCTGACCGGTAAAACAATGCCCGGACACGGCGTATATAACCTTTTTGACGCGCTTCCCGGAAACGAGCGTCTGCTTCCTTGTTTCCTGAAGGAGCAGGGCTACGCTACCGCCATCGTAGGCAAGCTGCATGTCAGCGGCACGGAGCTGGAGGCCAATGAGCGGAACGCGCATGACGGTTTTGACGAATATCAGATGGCCCACGAACCCTCCATTTATCTTCACAGTCCTTACAACGCGTACGCCCGCTGGCTGCGGAACAAGTACCCCGAGGAATATGAAGCACTTTGCCGGGAAGGGCGCAAGCGTACCTACCGGGACGCAAAGACTCATTTCACCACCTGGGTATCCGAGGCTTCCGCGGAGTATATCCGTACCCGGGACAAATCAAAACCGTTTTTCCTTCTTGCCGGGTACTTTGACCCTCACAATCCCTACAACTGTTATCCAAAGGAAGCGGAACAGCTGCTCCACGAGGAATACTACGAAGAACCCATTCCGGGCGATATCAGTTCCGCCCCCACAGAGCTGCAATGGGAGCGCGCCGGTCATTGTCCGGAGCACTTGGGCGCCAAATCCGGCCCTGAGGGCGTACGGGATATCCGCCGCGGGTACTATGCGGGCATTTCCTTTATTGACATGCAGGTAGAAAAGATTATCGATGCCCTGAAGGAAGAGGGCATTTATGATGATACGCTGATTATCTACACCTCCGACCACGGCGACATGGGCGGAGACCACGACCTGTTCGCCAAGGGCGCTGTCCTGTACGAGGACGGCATCAATGTGCCGCTGATTATCAAATACCCCGGACAGAAAGAGGGCACTCGCAGCGACCGTCTGGTAGCGCTGCATGACCTTTTCAACACCATGTATATCATCGCCGGCGGTGACCCGTCCATCCGCCCGGAAAGTCTGCCCGTCAACGGCGAAAAAGAGCGTAATTTCGTTGTCACGGAGTACCGCGCCTGCGGTAAATACGACCTGATGACCTGGCCGGAGCCGGTTGAAACCACCATGATCCGGGACCACGAATGGAAGCTGATCCTGTATCACCTGTCGGGGACGCATCAGTTGTTCCACATCAGCATCGACCCGGATGAGCTTCATGACCTTTCCGCCGACCCGTCATGTCAAAGTGAGGTTCTGCGTTTGATGCAGCTGTATATGTCCTACAACGCGAAACGGGACCGTATGCTCAACATGTCACGCGGCGGCATCACGGCAATTCCCGGATTTGCCCATGTGAACAAGTAAGTTTTCAGACTAAAAAGCGGAAAAA
Source organism: Clostridia bacterium (assembly GCA_045639455.1). GTDB lineage: Bacteria > Bacillota > Clostridia > Christensenellales > Aristaeellaceae > JAZUDA01. The sequence goes on from JAZUDA010000151.1 coordinate 5,674, forward strand.
AACGAAAAAGATAAAAGAAAAAAGAAAAAAACATAAAAAAGTGCTTTACAAGCATTGAAATAAATGTTATAATAACTTGGTTCATGCAAAGGTTAGGCTCATGGGCGGCTGCACACAGGAAGCCTGTGTGACCATGAGTTTTTCCATAAAGCATCCTGCGGGCATCCACCTGTCCACCGAGATTTCGAGGGAAAAGGTGGTATGTACTGCCGGTTTGTGCGCTTTCTTAAAAAAAGTGCTGCCGGCGTTTGCCTCTTGCTTTTTCCGGCAATACTGGACCGGAATAAGGCTTACGAACAATTTGGAGGTGTAATACACAACATGGCACGTATTGCGGGTGTTGACCTGCCCAGAGAAAAGCGTGTGGAAATCGGTCTGACCTATATCTTCGGTATCGGTCTGTCCACTTCCCAGCAAATCATTGCCGAGACCGGTATCAATCCGGACACTCGTGTCAAGGATCTCTCCGAACAAGAAATCAGCAAGCTGCGTGAGTATATCGAGCACAACGTAAAGGTCGAAGGTGACCTGCGCCGTGAGGTTTCCCTCAACGTAAAGCGCTTGGTCGAAATCGGTTCCTATCGTGGTGTTCGTCATCGCAAAGGCCTGCCCTGCCGTGGTCAGAATACCAAGCAGAACGCTCGGACCTGCAAGGGCCCCAAGCGCACTGTTGCCGGTAAGAAGAAGGCCACCAAGTAATAATTGGAGGGATTAAGAAATGGCACCCAATAAGGTGAAAAAGATTTCTCGCAAGCGTCGCGAGAAGAAGCTGGTAGAGCGTGGCGCTGCCCATATCTGCTCTTCCTTCAACAATACTATCGTAACTATTACCGATATCAACGGTAACGCGCTGTCCTGGGCCAGCTCCGGCGGTCTTGGGTTCCGCGGCAGCAAGAAGTCCACTCCCTTCGCCGCCCAGATGGCTGCGGAGAGCGCTGCGAAGGCCGCTATGGAATTCGGCCTGAAGACTGTGGAAGTTTACGTAAAGGGTCCCGGTTCCGGACGTGAATCCGCCATCCGTGCCCTGCAGGCTGCCGGTCTGGATGTTAACATGATTAAGGACGTCACCCCCATTCCTCACAATGGCTGCCGTCCCCCCAAGCGTCGTAGAGTGTAAGCAGGAGGTATACTACAAATGGCAAGATATACTGGTTCCGTTTGCCGTCTGTGCCGCCGGGAGGGCACGAAGCTCTTTCTGAAGGGTGATCGTTGCTTCTCCAGCAAGTGCGCGCTGGACCATCGTCCCACGCCTCCCGGCCAGCATGGTCAGGCACGTCAGCGGAAAATGTCCGAATACGGCACCCAGCTGCGTGAAAAGCAGAAGGCACGCCGTTGCTATGGCCTGATGGAAGGCCAGTTCGTTCGTACTTTTGACAAGGCTACCTCCATGAAGGGTATCACCGGTGACAACCTGCTGATCCTGCTGGAGTGCCGTCTGGATAACGTGGTTTATCGCGCCGGTCTGGCCGCGAGCCGCGCCCAGGCCCGTCAGATTGTCCGTCATGGTCACATCACCGTGAACGGCCAGAAGGTAAATATTCCTTCCTATCAGATTACTGCCGGCGATGTCGTTGCCATCCGTGCTTCCAGCCGTGACAGCGAATTCTTCAAGGCAATGAAGGAAGGAAATAGCCGTGTAACCCCGAAGTGGCTGACCGTGGACGCGGAAAATCTGACCGCGACTGTATCCGCGCTGCCCACCCGTGAAGAAATCGACCTGAACCTGCAGGAGAATCTGATCGTAGAATTCTACTCCAGATAATCACTGTAACGACAAACCGATTTCTTTAGATCAGGAGGCACAAAATGATCGAAGCAATCGAAAAAGCCCGCATCGAGTGTGTGGAAGCCGATCAGGCCGGTTCTTACGGCAAGTTCGTCATCGAACCCCTGGAGCGTGGTTTTGGTCATACCCTGGGCAACTCGCTTCGCCGCGTGTTGCTCTCGTCCCTGCATGGCTGTGCTGTCCGTTCGATTCGCATCGAAGGCGTTCAGCATGAGTTCACCACAGTACCCGGTGTAACGGAGGATGTTCCGGAGATTATCCTGAACTTCAAGGAGCTGGCCTGCAAGATGTACTCCGATGAGGAGAAAATCGTCTACATCGACAAGGTTGGTCCCTGCGAAGTGACGGCTGCTGACATCAAGGTTGATGACGAAATCGAAATCATTAACCCTGAGCTGCATATCGCCACCCTGAACGAGGATGCTCATCTGCAGATGCAGATCACCCTGGATAAGGGCCGTGGATATGTTTCCGCCGACAAGAACAAATCTCCTAACACTCCCATTGGTGTGATTGCGGTGGATTCCATCTTTACTCCCATCCGCAAAGTGAACTATACCGTTGAGGATACCCGTGTAGGTCAGATTACTGACTACGATAAGCTGACCCTGGAAATCTGGTCTAACGGTACGGTAAAGCCCGATGAAGCCATCAGCATGGCCGCCAAGATTCTGGTAGAGCAGCTGAGCCTCTTCACCGGCCTGACGGATCAGGTCCCCACCATTACCTACGCCGAGCCCGAAGTGGATGCCCGCGAGAAGGTACTGGAAATGACCATCGAGGAGCTGGAGTTGTCCGTACGCGCTTACAACTGTCTGAAACGTGCCGGTATCAATACTGTTGCCGAGCTGGTGCAGCGTAATCAGGATGACATGATTAAGGTCCGCAATCTGGGTCGTAAGTCCCTGGACGAGGTTGAGCAGAAGCTCACCGCCCTTGGTTTGGCCCTGCGGTCCAATGATGAACAATGAGTCCACTAAGGAGGAAATAATCCATGGCATATCAACGCAAGTTGGGCCGTGTAGCCAAGCAGCGTAAGGCGCTGCTGCGCAGCCAGGTGACCAGCCTCATCTGGAACGGCCGCATTGAAACGACCGAAGCCAAG
>JAZUDA010000152.1:0-1676 GCA_045639455.1 Clostridia bacterium
TGTTCAGTTCCTTGGCGGCTTCGATAGCACCCAGACCGGCACCGCCGGCAGCGGCGAAAATAACGTCAGCGCCGTTCTCAATCATGTTTACGGCAATGGCCTTCGCCTTGGCAGAATCGGTGAAGCTGTCTACATACTGCACGGTAACGGCGATTTCCTTGCCCATTTCTTTGGCAGCATAGGCAACACCGGCACGGTAGCCGTAATCAAAGGCGTCCAGAATGGCACCGGACACACCGCCGACCATGCCGACGCTGTTGGTCTGGCTCATTTTGGCGGCAATGTAGCCAACCTGGAAAGCCGCGTCCTGAGACTTGAAGGTTACGTTAATCATGTTGGCGGGGGTAGCATCACCGTAGTTGTTATCGATGATTGCGTAGGTGTTTTCGGGGTTGATCTGGGCGGCGGTCAGCAGAGCGTCAGCCATCAGATAACCGATACCCCAGATAACCTGGTTGCCTTCCTCTGAAAGGATGTCCAGGTTGGTAGCGTAGTCAGCTTCCTGCTTGGATTCAAGATACTTCGCGGTAGCCCAACCTTCGTCCATGCACTTCTTCAGGCCTTCCCAGGAACTCTGGTTAAAGCCCTGGTCGTTCACGCCGCCAACGTCCGTAACCATGGCAGCCTTAAAGCCGTCCTCGGCAAAACAGATCCCCATAGAAGCAACCGCCAGCATAAGAGCCAGCACCAGAGCCAATACCTTCTTCATTTGACCGTCCTCCTGAATAATAGTATATTTATTGCACCCTCATCAGAGATGAAGGGAACAACCGTTTTATTCGGCGATTTCCAGCGCAATCTTCATCATATTGGTGAAGGATTTTTCGCGCTCAGCCGAATTGGTTTCCGTGTTCTTGAATGGACAATCGGAAATGGTGCAAATGGAAAGCGCCTTTTTGCCTGCGGCGTTCGCGTTGGCATAAAGGGCGGCGGCTTCCATTTCCGTGCAGAGAATTCCCATCTTCTTCCAGGGAATCAGGGAAACTGCCTGATCGGAATAGAAGACATCAGAGGAGAACATGCCGCCCACCTTGTAGCGGACGCCCAGCTTTTCGGCGGCCTGTACGCCCTTCGCCAGCAGACCGAAATCCGCAATCGGCGCGTAAGTACCGGGCAGCTGATACTGGGCCATATAATTGGAGTTGGTGCTGGCAGCCTGACCGAAGCACACATCACCGATTTCCAGCCCATCATCAATGGCGCCGGCCGTGCCGACACGGATGATGGTATCTACATCATAAAAATGATACAGTTCATAGGAGTAGATCCCGATGGAGGGCATTCCCATGCCGCTGCCTTGAACGGAAACACGCTTGCCATGATAGTAGCCGGTATATCCGTACATATTGCGAACGGAGTTGTACTGCGTTACATCGGTCAGAAAATTTTCGGCGATGAACTTCGCCCGCAGGGGATCGCCGGGCATCAGCACAGTTTTCGCGATATCGCCAAGCTTCGCTTCATTATGAATCGTGGGTACCAAAGCCATACGAATCCCTCCTGACACGATAATCTCTCTTCAACTGACAGAAAACACAAATTTGTTTCTGTGGAAGTGTGCAAAAATATCAACCATACCCAAATCTGCGGTACGGTTGAATTATACCTTTTTGATGAACTGCTGTCAAGTAAAAAATCAAATGTTATTTAAAAATATTAATTCTATGTTCACTATG
>JAZUDA010000153.1:0-7162 GCA_045639455.1 Clostridia bacterium
CTTTTTTTCCGTTCAGGTCCGGCAGTTCGCCCCGGTTGATGCGGTGGGCGTTCAGAACAATCATGCTGTTTTCATCCTGGCGGAAAATTTCTGTCAGCCGCACGCTGGGCACCGTATCGCTGCGGAGGATATCCCCCAGCACGTTGCCCGCGCCCACGGAGGGCAGCTGATCCCGGTCGCCCACCAGAATGAGCCGGGTGCCCGGCGCCACGGCCCGCAGAAGGGAGCGCATCAGCAGCGCGTCCACCATGGACATCTCATCGCAGATCATGGTGTCGCATTCCAGCGGGTCATCCTGGTTTTTCTGAAAAATCCCGTCCTCGCCGCCGAATTCCAGCAGGCGGTGGATGGTCTTTGCCTCCATGCCCGTGGATTCGCTCATCCGCTTCGCCGCGCGTCCCGTGGGGGCGCACAACATCACGGTGCCCCGGGGCGCCAGGAGGCTGATAATACAGCGAATAATCGTGGTTTTTCCCGTGCCGGGGCCGCCGGTCACAATCAGCACGCCTTCCTCCACCGCGGAGCGGATGGCCTTCTGCTGCTGGGCGCTGAAGGTGACGCCGTTGGCTCGCTCATAGCGCTCGATGGCCGCGGGCAGGGAGTTGTCCCTGCGGTAGGGCAGGGCGTTCATCAGGTCAAACAATCGCTCGGCGATTTCCTTTTCCGCTTCCAGATACTGGGGCAGGGCAGCCATTTTCGTGCCCTCCTCGCCCGTAAAAATCCGGATTCGGGCGGAAATGTGCAGCTCCGCCACGCACCGGGCAATCCGCTCCTCATCGGCGTGAAGCAACTGCGCCGCGTCACGCAGGAGAATCTCCATGGGCAGGCAGGTATGCCCGCCGTTCACCGCGGCCAGCCGCAAGGTATAAATAATGCCGCTCTGCAGCCGGAATTCCGAATCCGCCGCGATTCCCATCGAAAGCGCGATACGGTCCGCCGTGGGGAAGCCCACACCATCGATTTCCAGCACCATACGGTAGGGATTCTCCCGCAGCACCTGCGGCGTGCGCTCACCGTACTTGCGGGCGATTTTCATGGAAAGGGATGCCGGGATATTGTACTGCTGCAGGAACATCATACTCTGCCGGATCGCGATCTGCTCCAGATAGCTCATGGCGATTGCCAGCGCCTTTTTCTCGCTGATGCCCTTGACCTCGCTGAGCCGCTGGGGCTGCTGTTCCATAATATCCAGCGTATCCCGGCCGAAATGGGCCACAATCCGTTCCGCGGTGGCAGGGCCCACGCCCGGAATCAGGCCAGATGAAAGATATTTTTCAATGGCGCGCAAGGTAGTGGGGCGGAGAATCTCCACCGATTTGGCCTGAAACTGCTCCCCGTAGCGTTGGTGCGTAATCCACCCGCCGGTGAATACCACGCTTTCCCCGTCGCCCAGTTCGGGCAGGATGCCCACCACGGTTTTCTTGTCCCGGCCGGCCTTGATCTGCAGCACGGTATACCCGTTTTCGTCGTTGCGGTAGGTCACGTTCAGCACGATTCCCTCCAGCCGGACATCTTCCATGGCGTTCCCCTCCCCTGTTCCGAAATATATCTGCGTTTTAGTATATCACACCTGACGGGATGTTTGCAATTCATACGGGATTCGGTTATAATGGGAGGGAGAAAAGAAAGGGCGGGATTGATATGGCATATAAGTACGATCACTGGCAGAGCGACATGAAAAGCGTCTGGATGACGGACGATATCGCCTTCGTGGGCGGCACACCTGTCAGCATGCATATTCTCAAGTGTGATGACGGGCTGATTCTGCTGGATTCCGGCTACCCCGGCATGGACGAGGGGCTGGAGGCCAATATGGAGGCACTGGGCCTGCATGTGGACGACATCCGCTACATCCTTCATTCCCACGGTCATATCGACCACTTCGGCTCCACGGTAAAGCTGGTAAAGCGCACCGGGGCGAAGACCCTCATCGGCGAGGAGGACGCGGACGTGGTGCGCGGCCTTTCCGATTTGTCCTGGGCAAAGGAGAGCGGCATCGGCAACCCGTTCTATTTCGAGCCGGATCAGCTGTTCCGTGACGGGGATGTGATTACCCTGGGCGGGCGCGCCATCCGCTGCGTGCACGTGCCCGGGCATACCATGGGCACCTACGCCTTCTTCACCGCGACAACCGTGAACGGCAAGCCGCTTGTCGCCGCCATGCACGGCGGGGTAGGCCTGAACACCCTGAGCAAAAAATATCTGACCGAAATCGGCCGTCCCCTGTCCATCCGGGATACCTACAAGGCATCCCTGCACAAAGTGGCGGGCGAGCATGTGGACGTGGTGCTGGGTAACCATCCCAGCCAGGCCGCCATGCCGCGGAAGCTGGAGGCCGTGGAGCGCGGCGAGTACCCCTTCGTGGATGAAACCGAGTGGGCCCGCCTGATGGAAACCATGGAAAAGAAGCTGGACGACCTGATTGCCTCCGAGGCTGTGGAAAACTGACATTCAGCCCCCGATTATGACGCGAAATCCGTCTTTATGACGGGAATATGACGGCAAAAAACATTTTCGAAATCCGCCTATCTTGTATGGGCATGCCCTTCCCCCACAATATCTGCGGGCGCGCCCATCTTTTTTGCTCAAGTTTTCCACAAGACGGAAAAGTTTTCCACATGGTTTTCCACAGTTTTCCACAATGAAAATGTGAAAATACAACGTTTTTTCCGTTTTCTGTGGAAAACCCATGCTTTTCCACAGGCGTTTTCCACAGGTGAATTCTGTGGAAAACTGTTTATTACAAAAAAGACATATTTTTCCACAGGTTGGGTGTGGATAACCCGAAAAGTTGTGGAAAACCTCGGTATTATAAAGGAAATCACACATGAGCTACGATGAATTTCTTACCGCCCTGTCGGGCCGCCTTCCCCATCTGGCGGGACAGCTGGAAGTGGAAAAGGTCATTTTCAAAAAAGAGGAAAACAAGATTTATATCTGTTTCCTCGCCGGGCAGCTGGTGCGCCAGAAGGATTTTCTGACCATCGAAAGAGAAGCCCGGCGTCTTTTCCCCATGGCCAATGTGTCCGTCCGTGTGGCCAGCCCCGCGCTGGCATCGGATTTTCTCAGCGGCATCGACCGGTACCGGGGCGTGCTGGAGGATTTCCTGAAGCGGGCCTACCCGGCCTCCGTCTCCTGGCTGAACGACATCGACTGGCTCTGCAACGGGGAAAGGATTACGCTCACCTTCCCGGACTCCTTCTCGCTGGATTTTCTCAGCCGCGGCGGCATGCGTGAAAAGCTGCAGCAGGCCATCTGGGATATTTTTCGCGTCCGCCCCCCGGTGGAGATGCGGGTACGCGGCGACCAGGAGGCGCGCATCGCCCGGCTGATCGAGCAGCGGAAGGAAGACGTATTCGTTGCCTCCGACGCTCCCCGCCATGAAGAGAGCCAGCCCGTCAAGCCCCAGCCGCCCAAGGCCATCTGCGGGCGCTCTATCGGCGAAAAGCCGGTGCCGATTCGGGAACTGACGGCGGACGCCGGCACGGTCGTCATCGAAGGCGACATCATCAAGCAGGAAGTCAAGGAGCTCAAGGGCGGCGAGCGGGTGCTGCTGACCGTGGCGGTGACGGACTATACCTCCACCATCCTGTGCAAGCTGTTCCTGCGCTACCATAACGATTTCCGCCGCAAGGACGAGGAGCCTCAGCCGGTAACGGATGAGGAACGCGCACGGGTGCAGGAAAAGCTGGACCGGGTCAAGGAGGGCATGCGGGTCAAAATCAAAGGCGAATGCCAGTTTGACAACTTCTCCCATGAGCTGGCCATCACGATTCGAGACATGATGCCCGTGGAAAAGCACGAGCGCATGGACACCGCGCCCGAAAAGCGCATCGAGCTTCACATGCACACGCAGATGAGCCTGATGGACGCCCTGGCGCCGGTGGAATCGCTGATTGCCCGCGCCGCCAAGTGGGGCCATCCCGCCGTTGCCGTAACCGACCACGGCGTGGTGCAGGCTTTCCCGGAGGCGTTCGCAGCGGCCAAAAAGAACAATATCAAGCTGCTGCCCGGCTGCGAGGGCTACCTGACCGACGATGCCGCCATCGTGCGGGACGGGGACGAGCGTCCCCTGAATGCCCCCGTGGTGGTGCTGGACTTTGAAACCACCGGGTTGAACACCCATACCGACCGCATCATCGAAATCGGCGCCGTAAAGCTGGAAAACGGCCAGATTACGGACGCCTTCTCCGCGTTGGTGAACCCGGAAATGGGTCTGCCCGCCCGGGTGACTGAGGTCACCCATATCAACGACGCCATGCTGCGGGATCAGCCGGTGGCCGCGGAAGTGCTGCCCGGGCTGATGGAATTCCTGGACGGCTGCGCCGTGGCAGCCCACAACGCCTCCTTCGATATCAGCGTCCTGCGCAACGAACTTGCCCGTCTGGGGCGTGCCTTCTCCGCGCCGGTCATCGATACGCTGGCCTTTTCCCGCAAGCTGTACCCGCAGCTGAAAACGCACAAGCTCAAAAGCGTCTGCAAGCACCTGGGCGTATCCCTCAAGGACGCCCACCGTGCGGTAAACGACGCAGCGGCCACGGCCATGTGCCTTGCGGAAATGTTCAAGGCTGCCGAGGAAAAGGGCTGCCTCTCCCTGGCGGAAATCGATGGGAAGATTCAGGGCGGCGCCATAGGCGACAGCTACCACATCGTGCTGCTGGCGAAGAATACCACCGGTATGGTGAACCTGAACAAAATCATTTCCGAGGCCCATCTGTATCACTTCCGCCGCCGTCCCCATATGCCCCGCAATGTGCTGGACAAGTACCGCGAGGGGCTGATTTTCGGCTCCGCCTGTGAGGCCGGCGAGCTGTTCCGCGCTGTGCTGGACGGGGAAAGCGATGAAAAGCTGATGCAAATCGCTTCCTACTACGATTATCTGGAGATTCAGCCCATCGGCAACAACGCCTTCCTGATCCGTGAGGGCCGCGTGCCGGATGAAGACGCCCTGCGGCAGCTGAATGTGAAGATTGTGGAGCTGGCGGAAAAGCTTGGCAAGCCTTATGTGGCCACCGGCGACGTCCACTTCCTTGAGCCCCACGACCAGATCTGCCGCGCCATTCTGCAGGCGGGCATGGGCTATGAAGACTGTGACAAGCAGCCGCCCCTGTATCTGAAGACCACCGACGAAATGCTGGAAGAGTTCGCCTATCTGGGCGAGGAGCGCTGCCGGAAAGCGGTCATCGAAAACCCCCGGCTCATCGCCGACATGGTGGAAAATATCTCCCTCTTCCCCAAGCATCCCAACGGCGGCGATACCTTCCAGCCCCTGTGGCCCGACGCGGAAGACAACATCCGCAACATGTGCTGGGGCCGCGCTAAGGAATGGTACGGCGAGGATCTGCCCGAAATCGTGACCAAGCGGCTGGAAAAGGAGCTGGGCGCCATTCTGGGCTACGGCTTCGCCACGCTGTACAATATTGCCCAGAAGATGGTGCTCAAGTCCAACGAAGACGGCTATCTGGTAGGCTCCCGTGGCTCCGTCGGCTCCTCCTTCGCCGCCACCATGTGCGGCATTACGGAGGTGAACCCGCTGCCGCCCCACTACCGCTGCGCCCACTGCCACAAGGGCTTCTTTGACGTGGATCCCTCCATGGGCACCGTGGGTGTTGACCTGCCCGACAAGGACTGCCCCATCTGCGGCAAGCCTCTCATCAAGGACGGCTTTGACATTCCCTTTGAGGTCTTCCTCGGCTTCAAGGGCGACAAGGTGCCCGATATCGACCTGAATTTCGCCTCCGTCTACCAGTCCCGGGCGCAGGCGTATGTTGAGGAGCTGTTCGGCAAGGGCCACGTGTTCCGCGCCGGCACCATCGGCGGCCTGGCGGACAAGACGGCCTACGGCTATGTGGCTAAATACATGGAGGAGCGGGGCATTCAGTGCGGCAATGCCGAGAAAGACCGTCTGACCCAAACGCTGGTGGGCGTCAAGCGCACCACCGGCCAGCACCCCGCGGGCATGATCGTTCTGCCCAAGGAATACGAAATCTACCAGTTCACCGCCATCAACCGCCCCGCGGATGACGTGGACAGTAATACCATTACCACCCACTACGCCTTCAAATCCATGCACGATATCCTGGTCAAGCTGGACTGTCTTGGCCACGATGACCCCACCATGATCTACTACCTGGAGCAGCTGACCGGCATTCCCTACACCATGGTGCCGCTGGATGACCCGGAGGTGCGGAGCCTGTTCTCCGGCCCCGAGGCGCTGGGCGTCACGAAGGAAGACATCAACTGCACCACGGGCACCTTCGGCGTGCCGGAATTCGGTACCGCTTTCGTGCGCGGCATGCTGGACGACACCCACCCCTCCACCATGGAGGAGCTGGTCCGCATTTCCGGCCTGTCCCACGGTACGGACGTATGGCTGGGCAACGCCAAGGACCTGATTGAGAGCGGTACCGCCACGCTGCGGGAGTGCATCTGCTGCCGTGACGACATCATGAACTACCTGATCAAAATGGGCGTGAAGGACAAGATCTCCTTCGACACCATGGAGAGCGTTCGCAAGGGCAAGGGGCTGAAGCCGGAAATGGAAAGCGCCATGATCGAGGCCAATGTGCCCAAGTGGTTCATTGAAAGCTGCGAGAAAATCAAGTACATGTTCCCCAAGGGACATGCCGTGGCGTATGTGACCAACGCCCTGCGCATCGCCTGGTTCAAGGTTCACTGCCCGCTGGCCTACTATGCCGCCTACTTTACCGTGCGCGGCGACGGCTTTGACGGCAGCGAAATGATTCTGGAGCCGGATGCCGCCAAGGAAAAAATCAAGGAGCTTCGCGCCAATGACAAGCGCACCCCCGCGGATGATGAAAAAATCACCGCCCTGGAGCTGGTGCTGGAAATGGGCATGCGGGGCATGCGCTTCCTGCCCGTGGACCTGTACAAGAGCAAGGCCAAGGAGTTCGTCATTGAGGACGGCGGCCTGCGCGTGCCCTTCTCCTCCCTGTCCGGGCTTGGCGAAAGCGCCGCGGAGCAGATTGTGGCCGGCCGCGATTCCGGCGGAGAGTTCATTTCCGTCGAGGACTTCCGCCTGCGCACCCACGCCGGCTCCTCCGTTATCGAGGCCCTCCGCGCCCAGGGTGCCCTTGCCGGCATCCCCGAATCCAGCCAGGTCTCCTTCTTCTGATCGTCCCGCCCCCGCGATACGGTTTCG
>JAZUDA010000154.1:0-4354 GCA_045639455.1 Clostridia bacterium
AGACCGCTTGGCCTCCGACTTTGTTTTGCCGCTTGTTTTCGGGCGGGAGACAAACGGCGCGACCAACTGGGTCTATATCGGCGGATTGTCAATCCAACCCAGCGAATTGGTAAAACTGTCGCTGATTCTGGTGCTGGCGTGGGAAATGAGTCGGGGAAAGCTGCTGAAATGGGCCGCGTTTGCCCTGGCCTGTCTGGCAGTCCTGATGGTGCAGAAGGATCTGGGCACGGCACTGCTGTACTACGGCACGGCGCTGATCATGTATTATGCCGCGTCCGGCAATGTGCTTCTGACGCTGGCGGGAATCGGCGGCGGCTGCGGGGCGGCAGTAATGGGGTATACGATGTTTGCCCATGTGAAGAAGCGGGTCGCCATCTGGCTGAACCCGTGGAGTGATTATGAAAACGCCGGGTATCAGATTGTGCAGTCACTGATGGCCATCGCCTCGGGCGGATTGTTCGGCGTGGGGCTTGGACTGGGCTCGCCCAAAACAATCCCAGTATACTATACGGATTTTATTTTCGCGGTCATCTGTGAGCAGTTTGGCGTTCTGTTCGGTCTGATTGTGATTCTGATGTATCTGCTGCTGGTGTGGCGGGGCATCCGAATCGCTTCTGATGCCGGGCGCGGTTTCACGGGACTGGTGGCACTGGGCTGCACCTGTATGCTGGGCTTGCAGACGTTTGTCATTATCGGCGGTGTGATTAAGCTGATTCCGCTGACAGGCGTGACTCTGCCCTTTGTCAGCTACGGAGGCTCCTCCATGGTCAGCAGCATGTGCACGGTAGGCCTGCTGGAGGGTGTGGCAAGCAACAATGAGAGAGAAGTAAGAGAAGACGAAAAACTGGCCGGATGGGGAAAATGACGGGAGGAATGAAGAATGAAGCGCAAGCGGACAAGGTACCGGTTGGCGGCATTGTTGCTGACGGCTCTGTTTGCGCTGCTCATCGGCTACGGATATTACAGCTATTCCGCCTACGGGACACGCTGGTTCGCGTCGGTGAATAACCCAAGGCTGCGTAAGGTCAAGACGGATGTGACGGCGGGAACGGTGTACGACCGGGACGGCGTCATTCTTGCCCAAACGGTGGATGGCAGAAGAACCTATGCCGATTCCGCACTGGTTCGACGCGCCATGGTGCATCTGTTGGGGGATAGGGCGGGAAATGTCTCCAACGGGATGGATACGTTCCTGTCTTCCTATCTGTTGGGCTTCAAAACCACGCTGTTTGAACGAATCGGCCAACTGGCGGGCGGTCAGCCCCAGCGCGGCGATGATGTGGTGCTGAGCGTGGACGCAGCGTTGTCTGTGAAGGCGGCGCAGGCGTTCAATGCCAAATGTCCGGGCAAGACGGGTGCCGCGGTTGTGATGAATTATCGGACGGGTGAGGTGCTGGTGCTGGAATCCTTCCCCGAATACGATCCGGATTCTATTCCGGCGAGTGCGAAGACGGACCCGGATAATCCTTTCTGGAACAGAGCCACTCGGGCGCTGCTGGCACCCGGCAGCACATTCAAAATCGTGACGGCCGCGGCGGCAATGAGGACAATCCCGGATGTCACGGGCAGAGTGTTTGAATGTGACGGCCGTCTGCCGGTGAAGAACCGCTTCATTACCGATGCCGGGAACGCGGTTCACGGGACAATCACCCTGCAGGAAGCCTTTGTCAACAGCTGCAATAACGTTTTTGCCCAACTGGCACTGGAAACAGGCGACGAAGCCCTGCGGAAAACGGCGGAACGGTTCGGGTTCAACGACAACTTCCTCTTTCAGGACCTTGTAGTGGAGAACAGCGTGTACCCGACAGGAAAACGTGATGATGTGGAAGTGGCGTGGAGCGGGGTGGGACAGTCCGCCCTTCTGGCAACGCCAATGCATATGTGCATGATTGCCTCCGCCATCGCCAACGACGGCGTGATGATGGAGCCTGCCCTGCTTCTGTCCGCCACGGCGGCCACAGGCGGCAGCCATTATGACTTTACACCCCGTGTCTATCGCACGGCGTTATCCCCAGAGGAGGCGGGGATGATTCGAGGCTTGATGCGGCAGGCGGTTACGGACGGCACGGGACGAAGCGCGGCGGTGGCAGGCTGCTCCGTCTGCGGAAAAACCGGCTCCGCGGAGGCATCGCTGAATGGGAAAAGCGTGACGAACGCCTGGTTTGTGGGTTTTATTGAGAATGAAAAAACACCCTACGCGGTGTGCGTCCTGGTGGAGAACGGCGGCTCCGGCGGCAGTGCCGCGGCCCCTGTGGCGGGCGCGATTCTTTCCGCTGCGGTAAAACTGACGAAGGAGGCAGGCAATGGAACGAAATAAAGAACTGGAACTGAAAATCGCCAACCTGCCGGAAAGCCCGGGTTGTTATCTGATGAAGCATCAGGGCGAAATCATCTATGTGGGCAAGGCGGTAAACCTGAAAAACCGGGTTCGCAGCTACTTCCGCAATACGGAGCACACGCCCAAGGTGGCGGCTATGGTGGCGCATGTGGATGACTTTGACATCCTGCTGTGCCAGACCAACCTGGAGGCGCTGATGCTGGAATGCAACCTGATCAAGCGCCACAGGCCCTTCTATAATATCCTCCTGATGGATGACAAGCAATATCCCTATATCCGGCTGGATACGGAGGATCCGTTCCCGCGCCTGACCGTGGCGCGCCGGGAGGAAAAGGACGGTGCCCGGTACTTTGGCCCCTATATAGGGACGGGCTCCATCCGTCAGGCGCTGGACGCCGTGGGTGAAGTATTTCCGCTACGGACGTGCAAGAAGCGTCTGCCGCTGAAAAGCCCCTGCCGTCCCTGCGTCAATTATGAAATGGGGCGCTGTCTCGGCCCCTGCGGCGGGAAATGCACGGAGGAGGAATACCGCCGGGTCGTGCAGGATGTGACAAGGGTCCTGTCCGGCAAGGGAAAGGAACTGAACGCTTCCCTGAAAAAGGAAATGGAAGTAGCCTCTGCCGCGTGGGATTTTGAAAAGGCGGCAGCCATCCGCGACAAGCTTCGCGCGCTGGCTGGTCTGGAGGAAAAACAGCGTGCTATTCAGGCCACCGGGTCGGTCAATTGCAAGGACATGATTTCCATGGCAACGGACGGGCTGGATGTGATGGTGCAGGTTTTGATGATGCGGGACGGCAAAATGATTGCCGGCGAGCATTACGCACTGAGCGGTGAGGGAAAAGAGCCGCCGGAGGAAGTTCTGACGGACTTTTTACTGCAATATTACGATGACGGCGGGCGGGTGCCCCGGCAGGTGCTGACGGAGAAACTGGGCGAGGAAGGCCGCGCGGTACTGGAACAGTATCTGCGGGAAAAACGCGGCGGCACGGTGGATTTGCTGTGTCCTCAGCGGGGCGAGAACCGGGCACTGCTTGAACTGGCCCGAAAGAACGCGAAGGACGCGCTGGAAAAGCGAAACGCCCACGAGGCAGTAAAACGGGAACGTACCCTGGGCGCCTGCGAGCAGCTGGCGAAGGAAATCGGCCTGGAAAAGCCGCCACGCCGCATCGAGGGCTATGATATTTCCAACACGCAGGGTGTGTTCTCCATCGGCGCCATGGTGGTGTTCATTAACGGCGAGCCGGCAAAAAAGGGATACCGCCAGTTCCGCATCCGCACGGTGGAGGGCCCCAACGATTTTGCCTCCATGTACGAGGTGCTCACAAGACGGTTTGCCCACGCGAAGCGGGAACGGCTGGAACGGGCGGAAAAAGGGCTGCCCCCGGAGGGCGGACGCTTTTCCGATCTGCCGGATGTGATTCTGATTGACGGCGGCCCGGGACAGCTGGGTTACGCGGTTACCGCAATGGAGGAGGCGGGCTTCTCCATTCCCATGTTCAGCCTGGCGGAAAGATTGGATGAAATCTTCCTGCCCGGTGTAAAGGGATCCATCTATCCGGACCGTCATTCCACGGCACTGTATCTGATTCAGCAGGTTCGGGACGAAGCGCACCGCTTCGGCATTACGGCCCACCGGGCGCTGCGTACCAAGGAGGGCATCCGCTCCTCCCTGGAGGATATCCCGGGCATCGGCCCCAAACGCCGGACCGCACTGATTCGTCATTTTCACTCTATGGCGGCCATCAGGGAGGCGTCCGTGGAGGAACTGCTTTCTGTCAGCGGCATGAATGAAAAAGCCGCCCGGGCGATTTACGCCTGGGCGGGGCATGATGTTACGAACGCTTCATCAACGGAACAAGACGGGGAACAAGAAGAATCCCCACAAGAACGCAGATAAGCGTTTCCGGCAGCATGTAGGTGCCGTTGTATACGGCGGAATAAATCCAGGGGTTCTGCTCCCCGGCATACTCGGCGAAGAACACGACACCGCTGAGGACGGCGGCGGCGAACCGCCCG
>JAZUDA010000155.1:0-4324 GCA_045639455.1 Clostridia bacterium
AATCAACGTATCTCGGCACGCATACAGATACCCGTCCGGAGCGAATCCGGACGGTTCTTCGCGTTCTTCCGGCGCGTGGGCTCGCTTTACAAGCGCCGCACCATAGGCTATAATGACAGGGCATCACAGGGCAACCGGCGGCTCCGCCGTGAACGGGGCGCGGCAGCCCGAGGCAAAAGAGGTCAAAGAATGCAGCAGGAAGTCACCGTATCCGTTATCGTACCCGTGTACAATTCCGAAAAATATCTTCGGCAGTTTATGGACAGCATTGTCGCCCAAACCCTGCGGGAGATTGAAATCATTTGCGTGGATGACGGCTCCACCGACGGCTCTCTTGCGTTGCTCCGGGAATACGCGGCGCGGGACAGCCGAATCACCGTCCTTTCTCAGGAAAACCGGGGCGCGGGTTCTGCCAGGAACGCGGGCCTTGACGCGGCGAAGGGGAAATATATCTACTTTGCCGACCCGGATGATTGGTGCGAAAGGACGCTGCTTGAAAAGTGCCGCGATTCCGCCGAATCGACGGGCAGCGACTTTGTCGCTTTCGGACGGGATATTTACGATGACGCCGAAAAGAAAACGGTGAAGACAGAACGTGTTCCGGCGGCCCTTGTGGCCATGGGCAGTTTCTCCCCGGAAAATATCAGCGATTCCCTGTTTCAGGCTTTCGGCTGCGTCCCGTGGAACAAGCTGTATTCCCGCGATTTCATCCGGCATCACGGCCTGCGCTTTCAGGAGCTCCCCTGCAACAATGACGCCTTTTTCACCAATGCATCCTATCTGCTGGCGGAGAAAATCAGCGTCCTGCCGGATGTGCTGTACCACTACCGACGGAACAGGAAGGACAGCCTGCAATGGCACAGGCTGGATCATCCTTTCACGTATTTTGATGTTTTTGAGGAGCTGGACCGTGTCTTCGCCGACCGCGGGGAAACGGTGGGGTGCGCCTACTCCTACTATCTCTTCCGCGCGGTGCAGCATTTGACGCGGCTGAAGGAAATCCGCAACCTGCCGGACGCGGCGGAGTATAGGCGGCGTCTTCGGGAGAATCCGCTGTTTCAGGCGGGAGAGCTTTATGAACAGATTCTGCCGCTTCTTCCCGACGGGAGCATGCGGCTCGCGTATTCCTGCCTCTGCCGCCGGGATTTCGGGCTGGTTGTGTCTCTGACCGGCCATTGCGAACGAATCGAAACGGTGCATCAGGTGATGGAACGCCTGTTTGCCCAGACGGTGAAGCCGGACAGAATCATCCTTTGGCTGGTGGAGTCCCAGTTCCCCGGCGGGGAAAAGAATCTTCCGCGGTCGCTGCTTGATTATATCCCCCTCGGGTTGGAAATCGGCTGGTGTGCCGATACACGCAGCAAAAAAAATTACTGCCCACGCTGGAACGCTGCCCGGAGGCAGCCATTGTCACCGTGGACGATGACGCGATTTATTCCGGGAATTTCCTCGCAAAGCTGGTGAACGGAAGCCTGAACCATCCGGGGGAGATCATCTGTCACCGGGTGACCGGGATGGTGATTGATACGGACGGCGCTTTCCATGCGCTGGGCGGCGGATTGTTCGCCCATGCGGGCGCGTGCTTTATGAACATGCCCGAGGGCGTGGGTGGCGTGCTGTACCCGCCCCACTGTCTGCACAGAGATGACGAATCCACGGCGGAAACGGATGAAGACCTGTGGCTCTGGACGCAGGCGGTTCTTGCAGGTACCGGAATCCGCGCGGCGGAAGAGGCGGAGTACGCGCCCGCAACCGTGGCGGGCCCGCGCAAAACAGCGCCGGAAAAGAGCGAGTACACCATCGGGCCGCTCTTCTGGGAGGATTTCGCCCGCCTGTGCGAGCGTTACCCCGCCTTTGAAGAGGCGCTGCGGCAGGAATGGGCGGATCACCCCCGCATGCATTACGAGAATATGCAGGTGTACCGGGACAGACTGGAAAACTGGCATTACCGCTTCAGCCGCAGGATGATTGATCTGGATCACCCGCGGACATACAACGAAAAAATCCAGTGGATGAAGCTGTTTGACTCGACACCTTTGAAGACGGAGCTGGCGGACAAGTACAAGGTGCGGAAATGGGTCGAGGAAAAAATCGGCGGCGAATACCTGATTCCGCTGCTGGGCGTGTATGACCGCTTTGAGGATATCGATTTTTCCACACTGCCTGACCGATTCGTGGTGAAGGCCAACCATGGCAGCGCCTACGTCTATATCGTCAAGGACAAGCGGAAAATCGACTTTGACGACATGCGCGAAAAAGTGAACGGCTGGATGAGCGAAAACTTCGGCAACAGAACGGCCACGGAGCTGCATTATCGGGATATTCCTCCGAAAATCCTGATTGAGCAATATATCGAGAACACCCAAAGCGGCGGCGATCTTTACGATTACAAGTTCATGTGCTTCAACGGCAAGGTTGAAAACATCATGTTCCTCTCCGGACGGAACGTCGACGGGCTGCGCATCGCTTTCTATGACCGGGAGTGGTGCAAATATACCTACGCCGAAAGCTGCCCGATGGACCACAAAATCAACAAAAAGCCGGAGAATTTGACACTGATGATTTCACTCGCGGAAAAGCTGTCCGCCGGATTCCCGCATGTGCGCGTGGATTTTTACCAACTGGACAACGGTCAGGTGTACTTCGGCGAAATGACATTCACCTCCGAATCCGGCATGAGCGTCTGGGACGCGCCGGGAATCAACGAACGCCTGGGCAAACTGATCACCCTGCCGGAGCTGGCCTATAATGTGGACACGAAGGAGTATTTCCAGCCGGAGCTGACCCGCAGCCGGATGGCCCGCTCGGAAGAGACCGCGAAGACGGGGGAGAACCTGAAGCGGCTTCAGGCCGGGGAAAAGAAACTGAAGGAGCGGAATCAGGAGCTGGAAAAACAGCTGCGGCAGCTTCGGGAGAAGGAGAAGAAGACGGCAGAGTTTGCCCGCGCGCTGGAAAGCAGCACATCCTACCGCCTGGGCAGGGTATTGACCAAGTGGCCGCACCGGCTGCTGAGCCCGCTGAGGAAGGGAAAATGACCCTGCACGGGGAAAGGCAAAAAAGAAGGGACGGCAGCGAGCCATGAAGGTGCTCTTGACAATCTGCGCGGTATTTTACAGCGTATTGTGCACATTCAGCATTGTAACCGGCATCATTTATTTCTCCGGCAAAAAGGAATGAAATCCCCTGGAATTATCGGATAAGTTTGTAAGCAGGCTGAGGGGAAAGAATAAAGTGGCCGGGTTCGCCAAAATCATGGACGCGGTTACGGTCATCGTGGGCATCGTTTAGGGTCTGACGGCCCGCGCAATCTTTGAGGATCGGTGGTATGCCCTGTCCATTGGCGTTACTGTCTTTTCGATTCTTTCAGTATCCGTCAAGCTGAAGTCGAAAATCAACGTATTCCCGCTTCTGAAGGCGCTGGCGTGCGCGGGTATCCTGATTGTGCTGGTACGAAATATCGCGTGAACCCTTGAAAATCGCGGCTTGCGATGAGACGAAAATGACCCGCCGAAAACCTTTTCGGCGGGCCTTTCGTTCGGAACGGCAAGCTGGGATTTGTTATTCTGCACACAAGCGACAATTTAACTCATATAGCGCCGTTCTATTAGAATCCCAGGTTAATCTTGATTGTGCTTCGTCATAATTCAGCCATTCGAAACCAATATGCTCAACCGATAGATGGATAGCAGTATCACATTCAAAGCCAAACGCATATTCGGGAATAACAAATGTGTCTTTACTCCAGTATTTTCTGTGCTTTTCTGAAATCACATTTGCGGGGAGGTATGCCATTGACGCAAGAGAAATGACTGATTTTGTTGTTATACCGGCTTCTTCTTTTATTTCCCTGATAGCTGCATCAAGAGGTGTTTCATTATCTTCACCGCCGCCTGCCACAAATTGATACTGGTCGCAATCCGCACGATGAAAAACGCAGAACAAAAGCTCCGGGGTTCTTTTATATGGTATTGCTAATATTTGATACGGTGCTCTCATCATTTTCTCCTACAAATTAGAATTTGTTATTTAACTACTCTCCAGTAACTTTTCTTGAAAGAACCATTTCTCTGGATATATCCTTTTTCCTGGAGTGCTTTGATATATCTCTCGGCCGTTCTTTTTGCTTTGTTTATTTGCATAGATACCTTTTCTGCTGTGATAGTTGGATCATTGATCATTAACTCAATGATTTTTTTCTCGATATCATCCAAATCGTCTGCGTCATTTACACCGACATTTACACCGACATTTACACCGACATTTTGAGATTCCATTACCTGTTTGTTGAATGGAATTGTTACGATAATATAGTTATCTTTAATCT
>JAZUDA010000156.1:0-2108 GCA_045639455.1 Clostridia bacterium
GAGCAGCAGCATGGTTCCGCGCAGGAAGGTCAGCTTGGGCGCGACGGCAAGGAAGATGGCGCCGAAGGCCATGGAGGGCACAAGGTACGGGAAGAAGGCCAGGCCGGAAACAAGGCCTGCCAGCTTGGAGCCCCTCTTTCTCGCCACGCAGTAGCCGATGAGGAAGCCGCAGGTACCCACCACCAGGGACACGATGGCGGACAGCTTGATGCTGCCCCAAAGCGCGGACCAGATGGCGCTGTTGAACAGGATGCCGTGGCCCACGTTGACCGCGTAGCCGCCGATGTTCTCCCTGCTCAGCCAGTACTTCAGGGTAAAGGTGCTGTAATCGCCGCGAACCTCCAGCAGGGATTCAAGGGCGAAGGAAATAATCGGGAAGATGGCGATGAAGAACAGCAGAATCGCCAGCAGGACGGAAATCACGCCCCGAGCCTTGCCGATCTTGATATAAGACACCTGGCCGGACTTGCCCGTGACCGTGGTGAAGGACTTCCGTTTCCCCGTGAAGCGCTGGTTGATGCCCAGCAGCGTTACGCCGAAGAGAATCAGGAAGATGGTCATCACGAAGGCCTGCCCGGAATAGGCGGAGTTGTACAGGGAACTGAGACGGGTGGAGAGAACAAAGAAATTCCCCGGAGAGCCCACGAACACCGGCACCGCGTAGGATGCCATGGTGCTGGAGAATACCAGCAGCACGGTGGAAAACAGGGCAGGGCGCACGATGGGCAGGGTAATCCGCCGCAGAATCTGTCCGCGGGTGGCGTGCAGGATGGTGGCAGCTTCCTCCATATTCGCGTCCATATTCCGCAGCGTGCCGCCGATGAGAATATAAGCGAAGGGCGCGTAGTGAATGCCCATCACCAGCGCGCAGGGGAAAATGCCGTAGACGAACCATTCCGGTACACACACGCCGGTCAGGCTTTCCAGCATGCCCACAACACCCGTGCCCACATGGGAGTTGGCGAAGACGTTTTTCCAAACAAGCGCCAGGGTCCAGGAGGGCATGATGTAGGGGAAAATGAAAACGGAGGAAATGTACTTCTTGAAGCCGATATCCGTGCGGGTGATGAGGAAGGCGATGGTGCCGCCCAGCAGAATCGCGATGCAAGAAGCGTAGGCGGACATGCGCAGGCTGTTCCACAGAGGACGCCAGAAGAAGGAGATGCTGTATTCCTGCGTATACGCATTGCCCAGCAGCATCTTGACATTCATCCACGAGAAGCTGCCGTTCTTCAGCTTCAGGTTGAAGAGGGAGTTATACATCATGGAATCCATATTGCCGACCGTCAGTGCGGAACGGAATACGGAGAAAATCGGGTAGAACGTGCCCACCGCCAGCAGAACGGCGAAGATCACAATCAGGATATCCGCCGGCTTTGAGAAGAACGACCGCACCCGATACAGCAGCGTGCCGGATCTTTTCTTTTCCATTGTATTGCCGCTTTCTTCCTTTCTTCTATTCTATATCAGGGGAGGCGAAACGCCTCCCCTGATGACGGAAACAGAATCGAATTACTTGCTGGCGCACCACTGGGCAATCTGGGTGTAAGCCATGGCGTACACGTTCTTCACGTGTTCGGGATCCTCGATGACCAGGCAGTTCTGCCAGAAGGACAGCTCCTCATCACCGTAGTTGCGGGCGTTTTCGCTGACCTTGATGGCGCTGTTGGCGGAGTAGGCACCCATGTCCTTGCCGAATACGTTGTTGTAGCCTTCTTCAGACAGCAGGTAGTTGATATAGAGGCAAGCGGTGTAGGGGTACTTGGTGTTGGAGGCAATCATCATGTAGATGGGGTACAGCAGGCCGCCGAAGCCTTCGATGCCGTCCTTGGCGCAGATGCTGATGTTGGTGGCGTCCACGGAGCGCAGCTTGGAGTACACGAACAGGCCCATGGAGCCGGCGGCGCCGGAAGCCACGTCCTCGGCGATGGTGCTGTCCTTGGAGATGAAGGTGCAGTTGTTGATGAACTTGTGAATCCACTCGTAGGAGATGTTCTCGTAAGAGGGGTTGGCCACATAGTCCTTGCCGTAGTAGGCCTTGTAGGCTTCCGCCAGCTTGGCCTGCCACTTTTCGCTGGTCAGGGTGATGAGGAAGTTCATGCTGGTCT
>JAZUDA010000157.1:0-2807 GCA_045639455.1 Clostridia bacterium
CTGTGCTATCCCTGCTGACCGCCTTCTTTGGAGGAGGTCTTTTTGTTGTACTCTTCTCCCACCCTTCTAAGCCTGCAACTTTTTTGCTTTAGGGGCTTGACTTTTTATTTGCAGGCTTTTATTTGCCATTCCGGTGCAGCACTTCTTTCGCCAAAGAACGGTATGCCTCGGCGCCGGAGCTGCGGCTGTCATACAGGTGAATGGGCAGCCCGTGACTGGGCGCCTCTCCCAAACGAACATTGCGGGGAATGGAGGTGGAAAAAACTTTGTTTTTGAAATGCTTTTTAACCTGGGCGACAACCTGCAGACCCAGATTGGTGCGGCCGTCCAGCATGGTCAGCACGATGCCCTCAATATCAAGCTGAGGGTTGAAGGTGCGCTTGACCTTGTTGACCGTATCCATCAGGGAGGTGACCCCCTCCAGCGCGTAATACTCGCACTGAATGGGAACCAGCACCCGCTGCGCCGCGGTCAGGGCGTTTACCGTCAACAGACTCAGGGACGGGGGACAGTCAATCAGGATAAAATCATAGCTGTCCTTTACCGTGGCCAGCACGATGCGAAGCCGCTGCTCCCGTTTTTCCAGCTGCACCAGCTCTACCTCTGCGTTCGCCAGACGGATGTCGGCGGGGCATACATCCAGCCCTTCCACACAGGTGGGCAGGATGCAATCCTTCAGGATGGCACGGCCGGTGATGACCTCATAAGAGGTATCCTTGCCCTTTGCGGAAATGCCCAAGCCGCTGGAGGCATTACCCTGCGGATCCAAATCCAGCAGCAGAACGCGCTGACCGGCTTCCGCCAGACAGGCGGAAAGGTTCACCGCCGTGGTTGTTTTTCCCACGCCGCCTTTTTGGTTCGTTACCGCAATGATCTTGCCCATAATCTCGACCAACACTCCCGCATATCATTATTCTCTGACATTTTACCATTGAATAGGAAAAGTGTAAAGTAAAAAAAGTAACAAAATAAGAAACGCACGGTTATGAGTTATAGGGAAAGCACTTCTTTCAGCCGCCAGTCCGGAGAGAAACGGTTCAGCACTGCCGCACAGCCGGGGCGGAGGAAGCCGTACCTGCTCTCGCCAATGGAGGCGGCAGGGTTGGCCGTACCCATTCTGGCCGCCTGAAACGGGGAAATGCCAAAGGAAACCAAGTTCCGGAGGCCTGTCGCCATGGTGAGGGTCGAACCCGCCAGCACGCCGGAGACGAGGCGGGCGGCACCCTCTTTCACAAACACATCCTGCCCACCCAGCCGGTACGCCCCGTCCGGGAGCCCGGCGGCCTCCATGGCGTCCGTAATCATGATGGCGCGGTCTCCCTTCAGGCGGGCGCAAATCGCGAGAATGTCAGGGTGCAGATGAATGCCGTCGCAAATCAGCTGCACAGCGGCCTTCTCCTCTGCCAGGGCCGCGCCTGCGGCGCCGGGAAAACGGTGGTGCAGGGGCATCATGGCGTTGAACAAATGAGTGGCCTGGGTGGCACCGGCGGCAAAGCCCGCGTGCGCCTGCTCCGCCGTGGCGGCGGTATGGCCGATGGAAACCGTGATGCCGCTGTCCGCGAGACGACGAATCAGCGCGGGAGCTCCATCCGGCTCCGGCGCAAGGGTAATCATTTTCACCCGGGAGCGGTAGGGCCCCGTGACACGACAGAAGTTTTCCCAGGTGGGGGCAAGAAAATAATCATCCATCTGGGCACCGCATTTTTCTTTGGCGAGAAAGGGTGCCTCCATATGCGCGCCCAGAACAACGGCGCCGTCCGGCTCCGGCCGCTTCATTACGGCATCGATTCCTGCCAGTGCTGTCAGCGTATCCTCCGCGGAGGCACTCATGGTAGTGGGCAGGAAGGCGGCAACGCCTGCCTTCCGAAGTTCACGGCTCATATGGCGCAGATGCTCCTCGCCGCCCATGGTATCGTGCCCCATAAAGGCGTGGATGTGTACGTCCACAAAACCGGGCAGCAGATAATCTCCGTTCAGGTCCAGTTCGCCGCACTGCTCCTGCCCGACGGAGACAACGCGCCCGCTGTCGACAGCTACGGAAGCGTGGGAAATAAAGCCGTTTCCGTCCGGGATTACGGCGTTGAAGATAGTCGTCATGGTTTACTCCTCAAAGTCGAAAATCGCCTTTTTCTCAATCCGGGCACCAAAACCGTCCTTCCAGGCATGATGGGCGGCGCTGTCATCGTAAACGTTCAGCGCTTCGGGCTCCATGTCGATTTCAATCAGCAGGTCGTAGCGGTTGGGCCTATCAATGACATTTTTCCGGAGGGTGATGCCGTGAACGCCGGGAATCCCGGTGACAGGCGCGAAGACCCGCTCCGCCTGTTCGGCAATGGCGGCCTTATCCGTGACGGTTTCATTCCACTTGACAAGGATACAATGCTTCATTTTCGTTTGATTCCTTTCCAATCGGCGCCCCGGCGCCGTCCTTCGACCTTATTGTACCATACTGTCAATAAAAAAGATACAAAAATCGTAATCGGCACTTGCAAAATACCGTCATGTGTGCTATGATACCACCTGCAAAAAATGAATACCTTATCAAGAGCGGTGGAGGGATGGGCCCGATGAAACCCGGCAACCGGCGAGAAGACGCTTGGTGCCAAATCCCACAATGCGGCACAGTTCGGCATTGGCAGATAAGGGATCTCGTCCTGCGAAGATCAACGAATCCTGCCCCTTTGTGCCCGGGGCAGGGTTCTTTTTTGCGAATAATATACAAGGAGAACCGTTATGCGCAGACTCTTTACCTCTGAATCCGTTACCGAAGGCCATCCTGATAAGATGTGCGACCAGATTTCCGACGC
>JAZUDA010000158.1:0-5673 GCA_045639455.1 Clostridia bacterium
TCCGCCTATATCAAGCTGATCAAGGACAAGGTCAACCTGCGCAAGACGGAGGCCGGCACGGTGCTCAAGCCCGACCTGCCCATCGGCAGTGTTTACGCCTACTACGGCAATACCACCGTAAAGGATAACTACACCTGGTACAAGGTAAATGTGGACGGCACCGAGGGCTACATCCGCTCCGACTGTGTTAAGCGCTGCAACGCGGATGGCTCGGATATCACCAACCCCAGCCCCAAACCCGAAGCCAGCTACACCACCCTGCGCAAGGGCTCAAAGGGTGAGGCCGTGAAGGCGCTGGTGGCGGAGCTGAAGGTGCAGGGCTACTATTTCAAGGCGATTACCGATACTTATGATCAATCTGTGATTGACGCTGTTAGGCTCTTCCAGAACGCCAAGGGTTTGCTGGTGGACGGCGTGGCAGGTCCTGCGACCCAGCACGCGCTGTTCGGCACCGTGCCGATCGGTACCAACGAGAGTGTCGAGTACAAGCAGTATCCTGCCGAGAAGATAGACTGGTATTCCACTCCCAATGTTTATGATCAGGTATGGCCTGCCGGCAGTACGGCGATTGTGGTGGACGTGGATACCGGCCTCGCCTTCTACGCGCAGCGTCTGTTCGGCTCGCACCATGCTGACGCGGAGCCGCTGAGGGCACAGGATACCAAGACTATGTGCCGGATTTACGGCGTATCCAATGCGAAACAGCTTGTTACAGAAGATCACTATGAGCGTCATGCGGTTTGGGTTATTGTTGAAGGACGGATGTTCTGTGGCTCCATGTACGGCGAGCCCCACGGTAGCTATAACATCAAGAACAACAACTTCGACGGCCAGTTCTGTATTCACTTCTATAATTCTCATACCCACGAGACGGATATTCTTGACCCAACCCACCAAAAGATGGTTGAGTATGCTTATCAGCATGCTGATTCCCGCAAGTAAGTAAAACCACCTACGCGCCGCCCGTGTCAAAATGGACGGCGCGTTTTTTGTACCGCACGAAAAAGCCGCCGGGCACGAAGCCGGGCGGCAGTGAGGCAAATGAGAATCAGGCCATGAAGTCGGCCAGGATTCGGACAAAATCCGGGTTCCAGTCGTACTTGCAGTGCCGGAAACCGTTCATGGTAATCAGCTGCAGCCTGTCCTCCGGGTAACCGAAGTGGCGGAAGGTGTGCATCAGCATGTCGGTCTGCTCCTTCCGGCCCGCCATATCGTTTTCCGCCAGCATCACCAGCAGCCGAGGTGCGGGGGTGTGGGCGGTGTTTTCGTTTAGGAAATAGATGGGGGCCGCTTCATCCACACGGATGAGCCGCTCGTCCAGCCCGCGCTCACGCAGCACGTTAAAGTGAGTGGTGGGCTGACCGGCGTTGAACAGGTACCCCTCAAAGGCATGGGCATCCAGCCCGCGCTCCGCCAGGTAGTGCTCGTCAAGGAACAGCATCATGGACAGGTACGCACCAGCGGAGGAGCCGCCGATGAACAGCCGTTCGCACTGAATGTATTCCTTCAAGTGGGCGCACATCCAGGCGGCGGCATCCGCACTGTCCTCGATATAGTCGGGGAAATGGGCCTGCGGGTACATGCGGTACTGGGCGGATACGATGGCATAGCCCTGCTCAATCAGGGCGTACGCGCCCTCCTTCAGCTCATGCGTGCCTTTTTCCAGTCCGCCGCCATGCAGATACAGCATGGCTGCCTTTGCGGTATCACCGTCCGGCAGGTATACCTTCAGCACCTGCGCCGGGTCGGAACCGTAAGAAATATCACCGATAATACGCATCTTTTTCTCTCCTCTGAAAAAAGCCCGGGGACAATCGTCCGCCGGGCTTTGATAACAGATTATTCTTCTTCCTCTTCCTCGGGCAGGACACAGTTGTGCCATACGTTGGAAACGTCATCGTCCTCATCCAGCATATCCAGCAGGTTCTGAATCTTTTCCTGGGTGGCGGGGTCGGCATCTACCATGTTCTGGGGCAGCTGCTGCACCTCGGCGGTCAGGATGTTCATGCCCTGCTCACGCAGCGCGTCGGCAACGGCGGTCACATCGTTGGGGGCAGTGTACACTTCAAACACGTCATCCATGGGGGTCACATCGTCCGCGCCGGCTTCCAGGGCGGTCATCATGAAGTCGTCCTCATCCATGCCGGGGGTGCGTTCCACGTCCACAACGCCCTTCTTGTCAAACATGAAGGACACGGAACCGGTGGTGCCCATGTTGCCGTCCCACTTGGCGAAGCAGTGACGGATTTCGCTGGCAGTACGGTTGCGGTTGTCGGTGATGGTTTCTACAATGACCGCCACGCCGCCGGGGCCGTAGCCTTCGTACTGGATCTCTTCGTACATGACGCTGCCCGCTTCACCGGCAGCCTTCTTGATGGAAAGCTGGATGTTGTCGTTGGGCATATTGTTGGCCTTCGCCTTGGCAACAACGTCGCGCAGCTTGCCGTTTACATAGGGATCAGGGCCGCCCTCCCGGACAGCGATGGCGATCTCACGGCCGATCTTGGTAAAAATCTTACCGCGAGCCGCGTCAGCCTTGCCTTTTTTTGCTTGAATGTTATGCCACTTGGAATGTCCGGACATGGTAACCCCTCCAAATAATGATGATAGTATTGGTCTTCGCACCCCGAACGGGGGCGTAAGGATGGTGGGCGTGGTGGGACTCGAACCCACACGATTTTGCAATCAGGGGATTTTAAGTCCCCGGCGTCTGCCATTCCGCCACACACCCGCACCCATTATTATAATCCATAAAAGCAAAAGCTGTCAAGACAAACAACGGATTTCTGAAGTTGTACCGCGGAGAAAAATGTGATATAATAAATAAATGCCCGGATTGAAGGGCAAACAGACCAAAGAGGGGAGTGAACCTGATGCAGGAGAAGGAACTGGACGTGGAGCGGGTCACCTTTGCCTACGAGGAGGGTACCGTACCTGCGGTACAGGATGTGTCCTTTTCGGTATCGAAAGGGGAAATGGTGGCCGTGCTGGGCCATAACGGCTCCGGCAAAAGCACACTCTCCAAGCTGATGAACGCGCTGTACCTGCCCCAGAACGGACGGGTGCTTGTTTGCGACCTGGATACAAAGGACGAGGCTCTTGTCTGGGACATCCGGCAGAAGGCCGGCATGGTCTTCCAGAACCCGGATAACCAGATTGTCGCAACCGTGGTGCGGGAGGATGTAGCCTTTGGGCTGGAGAATATGGGCGTCCCTACGGAGGAAATGATTCCCCGGGTGGAAGAGGCGCTGCGGGCGGTCAATATGACCGAGTATGCCGCGTCCGCGCCGCATATGCTCTCCGGCGGGCAGAAGCAGCGGGTGGCCATCGCGGGCGTGCTGGCCATGAAGCCCGATATTATGATTTTTGACGAATCAACCGCCATGCTGGATCCGGCGGGCCGGGGAGAAGTGCTGAACACGGTACGCAGGCTGAACCGGGAAAACAACATCACCGTGCTGTGGATTACCCATTATATGGAAGAGGCGGCGCTGTGCGACCGGGTGCTGGTGATGGATCACGGCAGGCTGGTGATGGGCGGTACCCCGAAAGAGGTCTTCGGACAGGTGGATGCCGTGCGCAAGCTCCGTCTGGATGTGCCGCCCATGTGCGCGCTGGCGGAAGAGCTGCGCAAAGAGGGCATGAACCTGCCGCAGGGCATCCTGACGGTGGAGGAAATGACCGGGGAGGTGCTGAAATGTCTCTCGAAGTAAGGCATCTGTGCCATACCTATATGCCGGGCAGCCCCTTCCAGTCCCAGGCGGTGCAGGATGTATCCTTCACGGTGGAGGACGGGGAGTTCATCGGCGTAATCGGTCATACCGGCTCCGGCAAAAGCACCATGATTCAGCACCTGAATGGGCTGCTGACACCTACCTCCGGCCAGGTGCTGGTGGACGGTGAGGATATCAACGCCAAGGGTACGGACAAACGGCGCCTGCGGCAAAAAGTCGGGATGGTTTTTCAGTACCCGGAACACCAGCTGTTTGAGGAAACGGTGGAGAAAGATATCTCTTTTGGGCCAAAAAACCAGGGCTTGGTGGAGGAAGAAATCACAAAACGGGTCAAATCCGCCATGATGAAGGTGGGGCTGGATTATCAGACCGTCAAGGACAAGAGCCCCTTCGACCTGTCCGGCGGGCAGATGCGCCGGGTGGCCATCGCGGGCGTGCTGGCCATGGAGCCCAAGGTGCTGGTGTTGGACGAGCCCACGGCGGGCCTGGACCCGGCGGGGCGCACGGAGCTGCTGGAAATGATCCGCTCCCTGCACCGTCAAGGCGGAGTGACCGTGATGATGGTATCCCATTCCATGGATGATATGGCGTCCCTTGCCACCCGTCTGCTGGTGATGAACCATGGCAGGCTGGTGAAGGACGCTTCACCGCGGGAAGTCTTCTCCGATCCGGCTCTGCTGCGTAGCATCGGTTTGGACGTGCCGCAGGCGTCTCAGCTGGCGGAAAAGTTGCGGGAGGCCGGGTATCCGGTCCCCACGGGCATATACCGGCTGGATGAAATCAAAAACGTGATTTTGTCCCTTGCGAAGAGAAAATAACAGGAGGAACCCATGCTCAATGACGTAACGCTGGGGCAGTACTACCCGGGCAACAGTGCGGTACACCGGCTGGATCCGCGGGTGAAAATACTCCTGACAATCGCGATGATTGTGGGTGTTTTTCTTGTGCGCTCCTTCGTGGGCTACGCGGTAGTATTGGCTCTCGTGGTGGGCGCGTCAACGATGGCGCAGGTGCCGGCGCGAACGGTAATCCGTTCCATCAAGCCGCTGCGGATGATTCTGTTGCTCACCTTTTTCCTGAACCTGTTTTTCGGTACGGGGGAAACGGTGCTGGTGCAGTGGCAGTTCATCAAAATTACGGAGGAAGCGCTGAAAAACGCGATTCACTATTCCCTGCGGCTGGCGTTCCTGGTGATGGGCACGTCCCTGCTGACGCTGACTACCTCGCCCGTGGCGCTGTCCGATGGACTGGAAATGCTGATGTCGCCGCTGAAGGTGATTCATTTCCCCAGCCATGAGCTGGCCATGATGCTGACCATCGCACTGCGCTTTATTCCCACCTTGCTGGAGGAAACCGATAAGATCATGAAGGCGCAGATGGCAAGAGGTGCGGATTTTGAAAGCGGGAACCTGCTGGCCCGGGCGAAGGCGATGGTGCCGCTGCTGGTGCCGCTGTTCGTGAACGCCTTCCGCCGCGCGGGCGATCTGGCGACCGCCATGGAAAGCCGCTGCTATCATGGCGGCGAGGGCCGTACCCGCCTGCGTGTGTTGAAGCTGCAAAAGATTGACCTGTAGGCGACCCTGGTGATGGTGCTTTTTATCGCTTTGATTGTGGCGGCAAACGCCCTGCCGGTGTAAAGGGGAACGGCCATGCGAGTATTGCTGACGGTTTCCTATGACGGCACAGCCTACGCGGGTTGGCAGCGGCAGAAAAACGGCATGACGCAGATGGAGCTTGCGGAGAAACTGAACTACTCGGACAAGGCGGTCTCCAAGTGGGAGCGCGGGGAATCCATCCCCGACGTGGGGGTGCTTTATGCGATCGCCGGGATGTTCGGCGTGACGGTGGATTACCTTTTGAAGAAAGAACACGCTCCGGAGGAGGAGCGCAGTGCGGCGACGGAAAAGCGCAACCATATTTTCATCACCGCTTTGGGAAT
>JAZUDA010000159.1:0-9559 GCA_045639455.1 Clostridia bacterium
GGAATATGCTGTTCAAGAGCACCATGCCCGCGATTCTGCAGAGCCCCATCAACTGCGGCGCGTTCGCCATGCTGGCCGGCCTTGTGATTGTGCCCGTGGTCAGCCTGCTTACCAAGGCGCCTGACAAGGCGATTATTGACAACGCCTTCTCCTGCTATGAGGAGAAGGTGCTGGTGCCCGCCCGCGAATCCCTGGGCGATGATGGCGCCTCCGAATAAATCCGTATATCAATACGCCGCTGCCGGATTACGCTTTATCCGGCAGCTTTTTTTGCCCCTTTCCCGCTGTCCGGAGAGGAAAAAAAGAAAATTCTCCGTTGACGGAACGGCTGATTTTTTGGTATAATAAATTGATTTTATACCCCTATTTATGCGATGCCCCGGAGGGTTAGCGATATGCCGAAATTATCCCGCAAATATTGCTCCGTCTTATCCGTAATGCTGATTTTGGCCGTGCTGATTTCTTTCGTGCCGGCCTTGAAAGAGCATATCACTTGGTTCAAGTCATGACCGGGTATTATTTTTTCGGCATCCGTATAGCCTCAAAATTCTCCACCCCTTTCTCTTGACCTTGATGTATCTTGGATGTGTAACCTGTGTTTGACAAACCGACAATTGCCAAAACATTGATCTTCGCGGTTGTATTTTTGTTATTGTGTTATAATATCATTAGGATGTTTCATCCTCTGCAGGGAGGTTCAATATGAAATCTTTTTCACGCATGCTGGCTTCGCTGATGGCGCTCTGCCTGATTCTGACACTGCTTTTCACCTGCCTTCCCTTTTCTTCGGCACGCGCGGAGGGCGAATTGCCGGTGGGCGGTATTTTACCTCCGTCCTTCGCCACCGAAAAGACCATTCGGGACGAGAGCGGTCCCTTTGGCGGACGCTATGTGCGCATGATGACTTGCGGCGGCAGTATCACCAGCCGAAATCTGAACGCGGTGGTACTGGACGAAGTAACCGGCGAGCCCGTTTCCGGCGCAGGCGTTTACCTGTATACGCCATCCAAGCTGTTTGAATTTGAGTGTACCGGTGACACCACCGCCAACGACCATGTGGCGAATTTGCCGGATATCCCCATCAACTGGATTCCCAGTGTAATCTCCGATATGATTCCATCGGAGCGTATGCACTTCGGTATCGGCAGCGTGCCCCGCAACTACAAGCATCCCAAAAATGCGGAACTGCTCATGGACATCTATGTGGACACGCCCGTTTATGACGAGATCAAGGAATCGCTGGTGGATGACGAGGGATGGCCGGATTGGATCGCCGAAATCGCGGTTGACGTCATCAAGTACGGAAGCTCCGCGCTCGACGCGTTTCTGCCGATCCCCGTCAGCTGGATTCAGGATTTGATTGCGGATACCTACATGCCGAGAAAGTTCATCAAGCAGGAGCCGGATTCCGGCACCGGAAAGCTGCTGCCCGCCGACATCCGATACAAGGATTATAGCTTTTTACAGCCGCACGACACCATATACTGGATCAGAACCGAGTTGGAGCGCAAGTACTGCGATCCCGTCACGATCATCGTTCCCGCCCGCCTCCTGGAGCATACGCTCACCTTGAACGGACCGACCGGCCAGATCGATTATACACTGAAAAAGATTTCGGACGATGAATACGCGCTGGTCACAAACGGCGGTCTGCCGCTGGGCAGCTACTACCTTGAGGAAACACTAGGGCCTGCATGGTCAAGAAACTATAGCTTTGAACTGACCGGCATCGCCTTCCCCACCACCGCGAACGGCAGCCCGGACTATCAGGGCTTTCTGAACATGACTCCGCTGGAGCAGGAGATCCTCAGAAGGAACGATCGGGATTGGTATCAGGAGTACTACGCGGCCGATCCCGGCGAAAAAGGCAAGCGCAAGTACAACCCGTATGATAATGACTGGACCATGGTAACCGTCCTGGATTTCGACGGCTCTTTGACAGTGGACAATCCCTATGCCGTCGAGGGTCATGTTCTGCGCATCGGCGAGCCGAGCGAAAAGATGTGGCTGACCAAAACGTGGTACGGTGAGGCGCCTGCCGACGATGAAGAGATCACGCTTTCCATCTTCAAAAACAACTGGGCCGATCAAAAGAGCTATCTGACCTCGTCTCTGAACGATGTATCCTCTGTAGAATACAAAACCGTAAACGAACAGCTGATGCCGAGGAACGGCCAGCCCACCTACGATGAAAACGGCCACACCCTGGTGTATCTGTCCGCTGACAGAGTGAACACAGTCCATACGGAGGATGGACTTACCATCTGGGAGGCGCCCGTTTATCTGCCGAAAAGCTTTATTGAAAACAGCGTCAAGAGCTTCGGCGTCGAAGAGGTTTCCGGTCCGGACGGCTGGGTATGGACCGGCGGCAGCGGCGTGCGTCAGGATCTGGATCTGAAGCAGACGCCTTCGCTGATGATCAACAATATACAGCAGCCGGTGCAGCTTCAGTTTTACAAGGTGGATATGAACGGCGATCCGCTTCCGGCGGAAGAATTGCCCACCTTTGAGCTTGCGGAGAATATTTCCAGCGAAATAACCGCATTGAGCACCGTTCGCTATCCGGTGCCGCATGACGACAGCGGTCTGTACAGTCTCAATCTGCACAAAAACGCGACCTACACGCTGAATGAATACAATATCGGCCTGCGCTACAAGAAAGACGCGGTATGGAGCGTTACCGTGTCCGAACCCGGCGATATTACCATTGTGCCGCAGAACGAAGCGGCCGGCGAAGTGATTGACGGCGGCGACGGCACGTTCCGGCTGGTCAATCTGTTCAGGAAGCCCCAGCTGTATCACCTGACCAAGCACTGGATCGACATGGCAGGCACGCCGATTGATCCGCCTGACAGCGTGGACGGCGTCAAAATCCATGTCACCATCAAAAACAGGGATGATGGCACCATATTCAAGTCATTCGACAAGACCGTATTGCGCAAGGATGACTGGAAACTCACCTGGTATGACAATTTTGAAAGCGCATACCAATGGAAGCCCATTGACGTAATCGTATCCGAATGCGAGTGGCTGGACGAGAACGGCGGCACGCTGCCGGTAGCGTCCGGATGGAAGGTTACCTATCCTGCCTATACCGCTTCGCTGAATGAACAAAACACGGATATCAGTCTGGATGTGCGAAACGTCTATTCCACAGCCGGTATGCGTAAAATCGACGGCGCCGTACTCAGCACCGATTATCGCTTTGTGTGCGAATGGAACAATCAGACGCTGGTTTGGGACGAAGAAACGCAGTGCTATCCGCTGGACCTGACCGGCGACAGCCAAAACGGCTACTGGCTGGACGAGTACGACAAGAACGGCACCCTGATCGGTCAATGGCAGCTGACAGTTTTCAACGGCTGCATTACGGGCGCGACGGCAAAAGGCTTTACCTATGACATCAGCACGCAGAACGCGCCGCAGGCGAAGATTGCCACGGACGAAAACGGCAGAAAGCTGCTGATGCTGTATAATCCCGTCGACGTCTATCAGGTGAAGGTGCGCAAGGAATGGGATCCCAGCTTTATCGTATATGCCGAGAGCGGACCGCAGATCGACCATCGCGCCGAAAGAATCACAATCACCCTGACGCCCATCGGAACGGGACATAGCCTCGAGGATATGAAGCCCCTTCCCGAAGGCGTGATGCTGCCGTCCGTCTCCGTTACGATGGATAGAGGCACGCCCGGCAATAATCCGCAGAAAACCGTACAGCTGACCCAAAATGTAATCTATGTTGTATCGGAAACCGACACCCACGACGAACAAAAATTTTCGTCCAGACCCTTCTATCGGGTGTCCGATCCGGACGGTACCGTCAAGAACGAATGGACACTGTACAACGGTGTTACCGTACCCTCTTCGGACGGCGCAATCGTTACCGAGGAAGATACGGACGGTACTGCCATTGTCTACAACAATCACGGTACTTTCCAGGTCAATCTGCATGTAAGTGATAACTACGGCAGCTGCAAACCTTCCGGTGCCTATGTAGTACTGCAGAAAAAAATAGACTGCGTATGGACGGATGTTGATAATCAGGACGTGAGTCTGTTGAAGGAATCCAGCGGACTGTTCCTGCAGAATGTCTCCTGCCTGTTTGAGAATGTGGACGTAAAAGGCGAATACCGCGCACGTCTGCAGGCCAAAAACGAGGAAGGCATTTATACCAATGTGCCGGATGACACGGAACTGTATGTCTGGGACGATTACAGTTCCATCCGCACAACATCCAAAGAAGGCGGTACACCGTATAAGCTGACGTACGACGATTCGGCAAATGTGCGTTTTATTCAGGAAATCAACATGGTATCGCCGACCGTCGTGAAAGCCTGGATTTACTGGCGGGACGCCGAAGACGTTGATCACATCCGTCCCGAAAAGGTGACGCTGGAGCTGCTCATGTCACAGAATACCGTGAACAGCGAAGGAAAGACGGTTACCGAATGGGTGCCCGTTACCGATTCGGACGGCACACCCGTCACCGCTGAAGCTACGGACTGGGTCAAGAACATGACCGGTCAGGGCGTCAAGACCGTGTATTTCTTCACCGACATCATGGAAGGCCAAACCTACCGCGTGCGCGTGAAGACCGAAAACCGCATGGACAATCTGGTGCGTTTCCCCGAAAAGAATTCGCTGTACGCGGAAACCTATACCGACGGAAGCAGTCCCTCGGTCGCACTAACCGCGAAAAAGGAATACAAGGTTCAAAAGAAGTGGGACGTAGACCTGGAAGGGCTGGACGTGCCGAGCTCGCTGACCGTGATTCTGCAGAAGCAGAACGGCGAAAGCTGGGGCGATCCCGTTCAGGTGCTGGTGCTGAATGCCGAGGACGGCTGGAAAGGCACCTTCAAGCCCGTGGATCGCTATAACTACACAAAGAACGGTGAATATTACTACTGGAACGGCGAAGCCGTCTACCGTGTGCGCGAATGCAAGCCGGCGCCCCTCAAGGGCAAGCTGAGCGAGTTCTTGAGCGGCATGGAAGAATCCGCCATCAAGGAGCTGGGACTGCCCGGTTTCATTACCGATTTTGTCAAAGGCCTGCTGCCCAATAACAATAAGGTAGAAAAGCAGGTGTATGATTGGATCTGCTCGCAGACCGAGGATACGCCCTTTAGCAGCTCGATCAAGAAGCTGCTCAAGGACAGCGTGCCGGAAAACGGCCAGTACATTACGCTGGAGGTGCCGACCTATCTCAGTCTGATCAGCGGCGAAGCCGTCGAAGCCCATAACACCAAGTACCGGGTCAAGTACAGCACCAGCGGCAACACCACCACCATCACCAACCTGGCTGTGGAGGATGTGACCATTTGGAAGCTGTGGGTGGGCATCGATGAAGACGACCGTCCGGGTAACGTATACCTGGGACTGACCAGCCGTCCGGATTCCAAATTTGCCGAGCACGCCTCCTCGTTGGGCATTCCGCTGGTCAACGATTTTACCCCCGTGCTCAACCCCATCGAAGCGGATCAGATCACTATTCCGCTCATCGATTGGAAGATTCCGCTGTGCATTACCAAGGTCACCAAGAACGGCAGCAAGCTGAGCAGCTACCCCTGGAGTGCCCGCTATGTGGTCAAGAAATACGGCGAGTTGGGCCTTCCGCAGGAATTCAAGGGTGCCGAAATGGCCTCCTACATTCTGTCCGAAGCATGCAAGATGCTGTTTGGCGAATTCCTCGGCGATTTTGCCGATATCTTCGATTACGCAGGCATCAATTTCCTGGACGAATTCATCAGCATATCCACACCTGCCTACCGCATGCCGGAACTGATATCAGTCATCGGCTCTACGCTGGGCTATGACCATCTGGAAGGATTGCATTCCGCCGTCATTAACACCTGGATTCACGGTACGCCCTCCATCGGCGGCAGAAAAATCTGGGACGATGAAAACGACGCGGACGGGCTGCGCCCCTCTTCCGTCACCATCCATATCTACGAGAAAAGCGTACTCGGGAAGGGCAAGGAAATCGGCACAGCGAAGGCCAGCCGCAGCTCCTACTGGACGTGGACGTATTCCGATGACAATCTGGACGACAGCAAGGAATACCTGATTGAAGAGGAGCCTGTCGAGGGCTACACCGTTTCCTATGACGGCTACGACATCATCAACACGCACAAGCCGACCAAGCCCAAAACACGCGACGCCTGCGAAGTGACCGTTCAAAAGAACTGGAACGGCGCGGCGCCGGAGGAGCCCCTGACCGTATACCTGCAGAACGGCAGCACCGTGGTGGCGCAAACGCAGTTGCAGGCACCCGAATGGCGCTATACCTTTACGGGCTTGGATTTGAAGGACAAGAACGGCAAATTGATCTCCTATTCGGTATCCGAAGCGGAGGTGCCCGGCTACAAGCTGGATTCCGTTACGCAGGAAAAGACGGAACGGAGCGAAGAGGTGGACGGCGTCACCGTGAACACCACCGTATATACCTTCACCCTGAACAACATAACCACCGTGGAGCCGGACGCGCTGTTCCGCGTCAGCAAAAAGTGGCAGAACGATCAGGCCTCGCAGCGTCCCGCATCGGTACAGATGCGCGTGGCTTCGGCGGATGGCACCGTAGATGAAACGCTCACCCTGACCGCAGCCGATGGCTGGACTGCCGAGACCGAAGTACCGATGTACGACACGGACGGCATCAGGATGGTTTATTCGTTGGAGGAACTGACATCCGTGGACGGTTATACCTCCAAGGTAGGCAGCATCACCTCCTCCATCAGCGGTACCCGCACCGTATATGAATGCACCGTGACCAACACGCGCGGCGGCGATCCCGATCAGCTCAAGGCGCGTTTTGTGCTGAACAAAGTATGGCAGAACGTGCCGAATGCGCAGATCCCCGCGTCGGTCACCTTTACCGTCAACGGCAGCAACGGCGATTCGCATACACTTACGCTCACGGCAGCCGATGGCTGGACCGCCGCGCTGGAGGACCTGCCTTACGCCGACGAGACCGGCGCCGCCATTGTGTGGTCCGTTGAAGAAAAGGCCGCCAAGGGCTTCCTGACGAGCGTGGGCGAGGTGACTTCCGAAACCTCCGGCAATGTCGTTACCTATCGCTGTACCGTCACCAATACCGTCGATCCCGTTCCCGAAGAGGCCAAGGCCGAGTTCATCGCCACCAAGAAGTGGGTGGACGGACTGACCGACGCTGAGCGGCCGAATGAAGTGATCCTGACACTGACGGGCAGCGACGGCACGAAGCGCGTAACGCATCTGAACGCGGCGGACGGCTGGACACACACCTTCCGTGGGCTGGACTATACCGACAGCAAGGGGGTACGTGTTACCTACACCCTCAGCGAGGAAGTGCCCGATCGCTATACCTGCGAAATCGGTGAAGTGACCCGTGAACAAAACGGAGGCACTGTTACCTACCGCTGCACCGTTTCCAATACCCTGCAGGAAAGCAAGGCGCGTTTCAAGGTGACCAAGCTGTGGAAGGGCGATACCTATGCAAATCGTCCCGGCGAGCTGACCGTGTATCTGCTGGCCAACGGCGTCGTAAAATCCACGCATACGCTGACAGAAGCGGAGGACTGGACCTATACCTGGACCGATCTGCCCATCACAGACGACAGCGGTGCGGAGATCGCCTACACCGTGCAGGAAAAGGAAGTATCCGGCTATGTGCTCACTGTGGGTGCAGTCGAAAAAGAAGTGCAGACCGGCGGGCATATCCTGTACAGCTGCACGCTGACCAACACGCTGTCCGCGCAGCCCGATCCTCTGACCATTCGCGTGGTCAAGAAATGGATGGGCGATACGGAAGCCGACCGTCCCGCCACGCTTTCGATGCAGCTGACCGCGGGCACGCTTACTACCGGCATTGTGCTGGACGGCAGTGAGACCGACACCGAGGGCAGCTGGGTCAAGACGCTGTATAATCAGCCGCGCATCAACGAAAATGGCGGAACGCTCAACTGGCAGCTGACCGAGACCGTGCCGGAGGGCTATGTCTGCGACATTCGCAAAACGAACGTATCCGACAGCGAGATCCTGTTTACAGTGACCAATACAGCGAAGACTGTTTCAATGGATCTGCTGGTAATCAAAGAATGGGAGGACGAGGGGAACGAGGATCTGGAAATGCCTGTGCGGCTGGACATTTTGCGGGACGGCGAAAAGACCGGCTATTCCGTGGATCTGAACCAAGACAACGATTATCGGCAGACGGTGCGGAATGTGCCCCGCTATCGCGAGGACGGTACGCCGTATCTGTATACCGTATCGGAATATGATGATCCGGATGACATCTGGCGTTTCAGCCAGACGAGCAGCCGACAGGGCACCACGTTGGTTATCACCGGCAAAAACACCCTGCTGTACAGCGGCGAGCGCGCCAAAGTACGCGTGACCAAGGTATGGAACGAGGCGGACGGCGAAACGCCTAAGCATGATTCCGTTACCCTGTTGCTGCATCAGAACGGCAATCCGTGGGAATACAAGCTGCTGAAGCCTGACGATGGAGGCGGCTGGACCGATGAATGGTTCGTACCCTATGCCGATGACGATGGCAATGCAATTGCCTACTCCGTCACCGAGGATGTGCCCGACGGTTATACCTGCGAGATCAGCGACAGGAAGACCACGACAGAGGACGATATCACCGTCTACAGCTTCACGGTGACCAACACGGCCAAGTATTACACCGTGACCTATGACCTGACCGGGGATTCCGCGTACGGTGTTCCCGAAGGGCTGACCGCGCCTGTGGACAGCAAACATTATCAGCCGGGCGGAACCGTGAAGGTAGCCCCGAGGCAGACCACAAGCTGGACCACGTCAGACGGTACACAATCCGGCGTGCCCGGAACATGGACCTTTACCGGATGGGCCCGAAGCGGCGTATCCTCCGCGAGCGAGGATAGCTTTGTAATCAATGAAGATACCCTGCTGCAGGGCAAGTGGCGCTTCACCCCGCGCGAGGATCCGTATTCCTACACATTTGTGTTCTATAAGGAATGGATCGGCGGCGATGACGAACACGGGGAGCCTGTATTTATCCTCTACCGTTCTGACGGCACCGTGGAGCGCGGCTCCGGTTCCCGTCCGAAGAAAACCGGAGACGGTGAGTATACCTACTGGCTGCCGAAGGAAGACGAGTACTACGTCATCGAGCAGCCGATGGACGGCTATACCACAAGCTACCGCAATACCGGCAGCGATGCCGATGACCGGGCCTATTACGGCGGCACCGTGGTCAATGTGTTTATCCCCAGGACGGGCGACCGCACACCCCTGATTCATATTCTGCTGCTTCTGCTGCTGTCCGTCACCGGCGCCGTGCTCCTTCCCGGAGCAATGCGAAAAAGGAAACACGGGCAGTAAGGAAACACACGCGGATTGCCGAAAAACCCGATGAGCCACTGCCCTTCATCAGGTAGCGGCTCACCGGAGCGGCGGGTTTCCGAAAACGCCGATAAAGCTCCGGCTTGGAAACACGAATCTCAGGATCCTTTGCGCTGATTCAGATGAACTCATATCAGTGAGATAATCTCAGAGAAGAAACAAAGAAATCCGAACCCATTCCCAATCGGGATCA
>JAZUDA010000160.1:0-6316 GCA_045639455.1 Clostridia bacterium
TGCCCAGCCCCAGCTATTCCTTGTGGAGCAATTCCGTCTATCTTGCCGGTGCGAAGCCTGTATTCTACCGCTGTGATGAGCAGAGCGATTGGTTTCCGGATGTGGCTGATATGCGGGCAAAAGTCACGCCCCGCACCCGCGCCATTTTGCTGATTAACCCCAACAACCCCACCCGCGCCGTTTACCCCCGGGGGCTGCTTTCCGAAATCGCCACCCTGGCTAAGGAAAAGCACCTGATGGTATTCTCCGATGAAATTTATGACCGACTGCTGATTGGCGATGTAAAGCACGTGTCTATCGCCTCGCTCGTTGAAGATGTGCCCATGGTCACGCTCAACGGCCTGTCCAAGTCACACAGCGTTTGCGGCTTCCGCTGCGGATGGATGGTCATCTCCGGCCCGTACCGCGAAACCGCTGATTTTTCTTCCGCAATGGTCAAGCTTGCCTCCATGCGTCTGTGCGGAAACGCGCTGGCGCAGCTGGTTATCCCTGCGGCGCTTGCCGATAACGAAAGCACACAGGCCATGGTTCGCCCCGGCGGACGGCTCTATGAGCAGCGCAAGGTCATTCTGGACGGACTTTCTCAAATTCCCGGAGTATCCTGTGTGCCCAATCGCGCCGCCTTCTATATCTTTCCCCGGGTGGACGCCAAACGTTTCCACGTGACCGATGACCGGGAGCTGATGGGCGACCTGCTGGAAAAGAAGCATATCCTGATGGTACCCGGTTCCGGCTTCGACTTCCCCACGCCTGATCATTTCCGGATTGTCATGCTTCCCGCTGTGGAGGAATGTGTGACCGCCATGGCGGATCTGAAAGACTTCTTCGCCGGAAGAGAAAACCTGTAAATCTATGCCGCAGGCTGTCTGCGGCATTTTCCATGCCTGAGAGGGATTTGTATGGCAAATAACGATTCGATTCTTCACGGTCGGATAACCCCGACGATTATTTCATTTTCAATTCCCATTATTATCGGTTCTCTGGTGCAGGTCATGTTCAACATGGCGGACCAAATTGTGCTGGGTCAGATGGCAGGCACCGTCGCGGTTGCCGCCGTCGGTGCATGCGGAACGGTATGCACGCTGATTGTGAATTTCTTCTGCGGTTTGGCCGGAGGCGTCACCATTCTGCTGGCCCGTTTTCTCGGCGCCGGGGAAACGGATAATTGCCGGAAATGCCTTTCCACCTCCGTTATCACGTCCGTTCTCATCGGTCTGTTGGGAATGGGCATCGCTCTGCCTCTGGCGGGGCCCCTGCTTCGGGTAACGGATTGCCCCGCGGAATGCTTTGACGGGGCGTATACCTATCTGTTCATCTATTACTGTGCGGTTCCCTCGATTGTACTGTACAATTTCGGTTCAGCCGTGCTGCGTGTTTCCGGCGATTCCCGCAGACCCATGGTCTATCTGATCCTCTCCGGTATTCTGAACGTGGTACTCAACGTGGTGCTTTGCTTCCTGTTGGAGCAAAAGGTCGCCGCGGTTGCCATTGCAACGCTGGCATCCCAGACCCTTGGTGCTGTGCTGGTTCTTGTCCGCCTGATAAAAATGCCCGAAGATTGGCGGCTGAACCTGAAAACGCTGATATTCGACTCAAGCCTGTTCCGGAAAATGATGCGCTACGGTATCCCGTCCGCTTTCAACAATTCCCTGTTCTGTCTTGCCAATCTGCAGACCCAGTCCGCCATCAACTCCTTCGGAACGGAGGCTGTGGCCGGCTACTCCGCGGCGTGCAACATCA
Source organism: Clostridia bacterium (assembly GCA_045639455.1). GTDB lineage: Bacteria > Bacillota > Clostridia > Christensenellales > Aristaeellaceae > JAZUDA01. Next base: position 1,741 of record JAZUDA010000160.1, read on the forward strand.
CCAATATTCCCGGTTCGATACAGGGTGCCCTCAACGTGACCGCCATGACCATGATTGGTCAGAACCTGGGCGCCCGTCAGGACGACCGTGTCAGAAAATCCTACTTCCGGTGTGCTTTGTTCTCCGCTGCCGCCTGTGAAGCCCTGGGGTTGCTGATTTATCTTTTCCGGATTCCGCTGATGCGGCTGTATGTCCCCGAATCGGAAAACGCGCTGATTTACGGCACCTACTACATGCTGCATGTGACCGTGCTGGAGGCAATTTGTGCCTTCAACGGCATCAACGGTTCCTTCCTGAATTCCTTTGGCTATACCAACATGACACTGACGACCAGCATCCTGTGTACCATTGTCTTCCGTACAATCTGGATTCAGCTGGTATTCCCCCATGTGGGCACATTCCCCTTCGTAATGGCCACCTTCACCATGGCATGGCTTCTGTGTCTGCTGTTCAACGGAATCGCCACGGCAGTCGTTTACCGCCGGTTCCGCAAGGGAATTGTGCGAAAGCTGTAACACACAGATACATACAAACGCGCCGCCTTCCTTTTCGGAAGACGGCGCAGTTTGATTGGCGAATTACTTCATTGCGGCCTTGGTGAAACCGCTGAGCATATGCTTCTGGAAAATGGCGAAGACGATAAACACGGGAATGACGCTCAGCAGCACGCCCGCCATAATCTGATGGTAGTTGGCTGTGGCATCGTTGCCATAGGCGGCCTTCAGGCGGGTAATACCGACTGTCAGCACGTACATGTTTTCCGTCTTGATGATGATCTTCGGCCAGAAGTAGTTGTTCCAGCCGCCCATGAAGGCGGTCAGGCCAACCGTGATAACGGTAGGCTTGCACATAGGAACCATGATTTTAAAGATGGTGCCCAGCTTGCCCATGCCATCCACGCGAGCCGCCTCCAGGTAGCTGTTATCCACCGTCATGAAGGACTGACGCAGCAGGAAAATGGTATAGCTGGAAACACAGCCTGCAATCCAGATACCCCAATAGGTGTTCATCATGCCCATCCGTGCCAACACGATATAGAGCGGAATAAACGTGACCTGAATGGGAATCATCATGGCGCCCAGCACTACAATAAACAGGAAATGCTGGCCGTGGAAGCGTCCCTTGGCAAACCCGTACGCCGCCAGAATACCCAGCAACAGTTCGGATGTCATGGTCATAGCCGTGACAATCGCGGTATTGAGCATGAACCGCATAAAGGGAACCTTATTGAAGGCATAGGCAAAGTTCTCCCACTGGATTTCCTTCGGCCACAGAATCAGCATGGCGCTCATGGATTCCTGCTCCGTCTTGACAGCGGTGGACAGCATCCAGAACAGTGGGAAAACCATGACAATCGTTACCAGGATACAGGCCGCATACCGTGCGGCCAGGCCGGGGTTCAGGCGGGAGCGGGGCTTTACTTCATTCACATTTTTCATTTTTGCCGCGCCTCCTTACGCCTCGTAATGCACATTCTTGTTGGTAATGCGCATGGTGGAAGCCGTCACAATCAGCAGAATCACGAAGAACAGCAGCGCCGTTACCGCGGAGCGGTCGATTCGGTTGTCGTTAAAGGCCAGGTCGTAAATATAGTATACCATCACGGACGTGCCGTTTTTACCGCCGGTCATCACATCAACAGATTGGTAGACCTTCATGGAAGAAATAAAGGTGGTAATAAACAAGAACAGCGTGGTGGGCGACAGCAGCGGCAACGTAATGTAGCGGAACTGCTGGAAACCGGTGGCGCCGTCCAGAGAAGAGGCCTCATAGTAGTCCTTGCTGATGCCCAACAGGGCGGAAAGATAAATCATCATGCAGTAGCCGACACCGTGCCAGCCGGTCAACATCAGAATCGATATCAGCGCGTTTCCCTTGCCCAGCCAATCAATATGTTTGGATACGCCCACAAATTCCAATAACTTATTCACAACACCGTAGTCGGTGTTCAGCATCCACAGGAAAATGATACCGCAGGAAGACATGGCGATGTAGCGGGGCATGAAAATCAGCGCACGCATCACCGAGAAGGGCTTCGTCAAGTGGTTGAACAAATGAGCCAAGGCCAAGCCGATGCCCAAGTCAATCAGGATATTGAAGAGAGTATACTCCAGTGTAACCGTCAACGATTCCGTCAGATAACGGAGAGAAGTAGAAGCCGTAAACAGCCACGTCCAGTTTTTGAAACCGACATAAGAATAGTCGGACCGGGTCAGACGCCAGTCTGTAAAACTGATGCGGATCAGTTCCGCCACAGGGTAATAGGTCACCAGAATCAGCAGCAACACCGCGGGCAAAACCATCAAGAAATCGGACCAGTAATACCGTTCCAGCTTCATATGGACTTCCCGGCCGTTGATGACTACAACTTGGCCCTTTTTCTTTTTCAATGACATAGGTTGAAACTCCTAACATCAATAGATGAAATGCTTGGGAGCGGTTCGCCCCGCCCCCAAGCATTCGCAGGTTTCACTTTAAGGATTACGCATCGGCCAGGGTATCATCGATTTCGTCGCACATGGCTTCCCAGGCTTCCTCGATGTCCATGCCGTTGTTCATGATTTCGTTCATGTAGTCTTCGAAGATATCGCCGCACTTGTCGAACAGAGCGCTCTTGGTCTTGGCGACGTAAACGTTCAGGTCAACATTGGCCATCTCGGGCAGGGTTTCCAGCATGGTAGCGTAGGCTTCCGGATAGTCGGTAGCGGCGCTCTTGCGGGTTACGTAGTAGGAAGAAGTGGTTACCCACGCCAGCTGGCGTTCAGGAGCGGTCAGGTAAGCAATCAGCTTGAACGCGGCGTTCTTCTGAGCCTGAGTATTGCAGGCATTGGAAGGAATGATGGCGGTAGCACCGGCAACATACTGCTCGTTGCGGCCGGACAGACCCACGGGCTGGTTGGCGATACCGACTTCGAACTTCACACCGTTGGAGCCTTCATCGGCAATCTTCTTGTAGCTGATGTAGGAAGAAGAAGTGTATAGCATAGCGGCGCATTCACCGGAGGTGAAGTCCAGCTTCAGGGTGTTGGATACATCGCTGAATACCCACTTGATGTAGCCGGCGTCAACCCAAGACTTGATGTCCTTGATCAGGTTCAGGGCGGCATCGGAGCGCAGGCCGGTCACGTTGTTCTCCACGTCGATCATGAAGGCATCGGCGTTGGTGAACAGGCAGTAGAAGTAAGCGTTATCGTTGGCGCATACGTCCACAACGGTCTTGCCGGTGTAGTTGTAAACCTTCTCCAGCCAGGGACCGAATTCATCCATGGTCTTGGGGAATTCTACGCCGATTTCTTCCATCAGAGTCTTGTTGTAGAAGAAGATCTGACCGGACTGGCCGAAGGGCAGGGCAGCCTGATAGCCATCATTCTGCATCATGTCCATCATGCCCTCGTAGAAGTCATCCGCCTTGATGTCATCGGCAAAGGCTTCGATATAGGGGTTCAGGTCTTCCACCAGCTTGTCCTCAGAGTAGCTAGTCAGACGGGGCACATTGATGACGGCCAGAGCGGGCACGCCGGTGTTGGCCGCGTTGGCGGAAGCCAGCTCGGTATGAACGCCGTTGTAGCCGCCGCTGACGAATTCAGCATTGACCTTGATGCCGGTTTCAGCTTCGAAATCGGCAATCTGGGACAGCAGCAGGGTCTCGTTGTCACCGCTGAAGGTATACCAGAAGGTGAATTCGGTACCTTCGGGGATGGTGGTGTCCAGTTCCGCCATGGCGCTGACGCAAGACAGCATCATCAGGGCGGCCAGGAGAATGGCAAACAGCTTCTTCATAGATAGATTTCTCCCTTTCCGAATAAAATAGTTGTAGCATATTGTGATTAACATGCCATTGATTGCATTATAACCTTTCCTATTAGACATGTCAATAGGCTACAGACCTTCTTTTCCCCTTTTCTCAATCCAGTGATAAATCGTGTGCTTTCGTTCTTCTTCTGCCTTTTTTGTCTTGACAATCTGTCTTTTTTTGTGTAAAATGGTATCGAAATCTCACAATTCATATATTACTTCCTATCATTTCTGTCAGGAGGTTGTATTTTATGGCAAACCAGATTCTGCTTCCCACTGCCGATGCAGCCGTCACCGTTTTCGCCTCGCACGAGCCGGACGAGCTGGTACGAAGCACCGGCCTTTGGATTTCCGATGCCGGCGATACCCTGCTTACACCCGGTGACTACAAGGCCACGCTGCAGGAAAAATGGGTCTGGATGGTACTGGAATCCGGACAAGTGGAAATACTGGCGGATGCCCATCCCGCCATTTCCATGAAAAACAGCGAATGCTGCATCCTGCCTCCTATCCTGAGTGAGATGACCGTTCGCGCTTCCTCCGAGGCAAGATTGCTCTGGTTCACCTTGGACGGCGCGCTGGCCGCCGTCTATATGACCCGTATGAATGCCCTGCTCCATGCTCCGGCAAAGCAGAGTGCCCTTCCGTCCCAGTTGTATGTAATGAAGCAGATTGTACAGGTCATCGTCCGTCACAACGGCACCAGCGACGCGGTCTGTCAGCTCCAGCAGCTGCTGTGGGGCATGTTGGCCTCCTATTCTGGCCAGCCCGTGGCAATGGA
>JAZUDA010000161.1:0-3247 GCA_045639455.1 Clostridia bacterium
AATATGCCTTGTCTTCCTAAGACCGCTTGGCCTCCGACTTCTGAACCGAGCGCCGAAATACTTACCGGCAGAGCGGGAAATGATATACAGCACGCCCACCAAAATGACCAGCGGATTGGCGAATACATTCAGCTCCAGCTCTGCACCGCTCAGTACAAAGAACAGCACCAGAAGGGGCGCGGTCCACTTGTCGGCACGGGTCATCAAATCCTCCGACAGGGGACAGATGTTGCAGAAGACGGTTCCCAGCATCATGCAGACCAGCAGACTGGAGAAGCTGATGGTAACAGGCCCCAGCGTAATATGAAGCATGGACAGGGCAACGGTCAGGAAGACAAAGGAAATGGTCATCGCCAGGCGGTTAGTATTGGAGTGGAACATGGTTTCCAGCTTGGTCAAGGCAATGCCCGCGACAACACCGAGACCAAGAGAGCAGATAATCTCGATCAGAGGGTTGACAATAACGGAGAATACATCCACCGCGCCGCTGACAAGGGCCTTGGCAACGCCGAAGGATACGGCAAACAACACAAGCCCAACGGCATCATCCAACGCGACGATGGGCAGCAGGAGGCTGGTCAGTTCACCCTTGGCCTTGTACTGACGGACAACCATCAGCGTGGCAGCGGGAGCGGTAGCGGAGGCAATCGCGCCCAGGGTAATTGCTGCAGGGGCACTCAATACCTGCGGGAATAGGAAATGGAAAATCAGCAGGAACACGTCCACCAGGGCGGTGGCGACAACCGCCTGCACAATACCGATAATCAGCGCCTGACGTCCCGTCTTTTTCAGGGCACTGAGGCGGAACTCGCTGCCGATGGAGAAGGCGATAAAGCCCAGCGCCACATCAGAAAGAATGCCCAGCGCGTCCAGAGCACTGTAGGAGGAAAAACCGATACCGGGAATGCCGAGCGCCCCGATAAAGCAGGGGCCAATCAAAAGGCCTGCAATCAGGTACGCGGTGACGTCCGGCAGACGAAAACGGGACATCACACGGGTCATCATCAAGCCCGCAATCAAGGCAAAGGAAATACCAAGCAAAACTTCCATTGAATCCGCAAGTCCTTTCACGTTTGAAAGTCAATGTTTTCAAACCAGAAAATTATATCACCAAGGCGGTCGGAATACAAGCAAAAATCAAGAAAAAAGGCCTCTTTTGTCATACGGCAAAAGAGGCTGCGTCCGGTCGGGCAGGCTTACTGTATTTCGTCCGGGTATATTTCACCGCTTGCTACCAGCATGGCGGGCCCGGTCAGGTAGAGCTCTTTGACCCGGCCGTTGACAGAAACGGCTTCAACTGTCAGCGTTCCGCCGGGCATCCGCACGGTCAGCGGGCCGTCCGTAAGTCCTGCGCTTGTCAGGGCGGCACACAGGGAACCGGCACCCGTTCCGCAGGCCAGGGTGAAGTCCTCCACACCGCGCTCCCAGGTGCGCGCGGCGATGGCATTCTTGCCTGTCCATTCGTAGAAATTCACATTGGCACCCCTGGGGAAGCGGCTGTCATAGCGTAGCTTCCTGCCCAGCGCGAACAGCTCACTTTCGGGCAGATTGCGGAACCCAGGTAGGTTTACCACTGCGTGGGGGATGCCGGGGTTTCCCAATTCCACATAGGTCAGGCCGTCCATGGGGGTCAGGACCGTTACATCGTTCAGGCGAATCCGGTAATGGGTGGCATCAATCCGCTGTCCGGTCACCATGCCTGCGGTTGTCTCCACTCGCTGGGTCTCGCCGGCCAGGCCGTTTTCATAGCCCCAGCGGCATACGCAGCGGGCACCATTTCCACACATCTCGCCCAGCGAGCCGTCACGGTTATAGAAGGTCATCCGGTAGTCGCCCTGCCCCCAAGCGTTTTCAATTACAATCATGCCGTCCGCGCCGAGACAGAACTGTCGGTTGCAGAGCTTGACGGCTGTGGCGGATAATTCCTCCGGGGATAGACTCAGCGCACGGTTGTCGATTACCAGAAAATCATTTCCAGCGCCGTTCATTTTTGTAAAACGCATGGCAGAGCCTCCTTGAGGGAGTATTTCAGCTGTATTATAGACGTTGGGAACGCCTGACGTCAATATTATTTTCTTTTCAAGGGGGGAAAAAACAAAATCGCGTCGAATATAAATGAAAGACATTCGTTTGGAGGTTTTACCCGATGAAGGTATTGGTTACAGGCGTGGGCGGTCAGCTTGGTCATGACGTGATGTTGGAGCTGGCAGGCCGCGGTATCGAATGTATTGGTACGGATTTGGCCGCCGAATACAGCGGTATCCGGGATGGCGTGGAGAAGCTGCCTTATTTTTCCCTGAATCTGACGGATGATACCGCGGTGCGAGAGGCAGTTCGCTCCCTTCACCCTGACGCGGTGGTTCATTGCGCGGCGTGGACGGCGGTGGATGACGCGGAAAATGAAGAGAACAGGGCAAAGGTATTCGCGGTGAACGAGGGCGCTACCCGCGCACTGGCACGGGCCTGCGGTGAAAACAATGCTGCCATGATGTATATCAGCACGGACTATGTGTTTGATGGACAAGGGGAAGCCCCGTGGACGGCTGATTGCGATGATTACGCCCCGCTGAACGTGTACGGCGAAAGCAAGCTGGCAGGCGAGAAAGCGGTTCGGGAAGAACTGGAAAGGTACTTCATTGTCCGCATTGCCTGGGTGTTCGGCAAAAACGGGAAGAATTTCGTAAAAACCATGCTGAATGTGGGAAAAAAATACGATACGCTCCGTGTGGTGAATGACCAAATCGGCACCCCCACCTATACACCGGACCTGGCCAGGTTGCTCGCCGATATGATTCAGACCGAAAAATACGGCACGTATCATGCTACCAATGAGGGCGGCTTTATCAGTTGGTACGATTTCGCCTGCGAGATTTTCCGTCAGGCGGGCTATCATACGAAGGTACAGAGCGTCACGACTGCGGAATACGGCCTCAGCAAAGCGGCCCGGCCTTTTAACAGCCGCCTGGATAAGAGCAAGCTGACAGAACGGGGCTTTGCGCCGCTGCCTTCCTGGCAGGACGCGCTGCGCCGATATCTTGAAGTATTGATCGCGGAAAAGCAGTAAAAAAGGAGAAACGTGTAACGGACGCGCGGCGGAGGAAAAACCACCGCCGTTTTTTGTGTGCAAAAATACTCCGAAACATGTTGACAAACATGATACTTCGTATAACGATGTATAACGCAAAAGGAGGTATGACATGGATAATCAGTTGAAAAGAGGACTTCTGGATGTATGCGTATTAGCGGC
>JAZUDA010000162.1:0-2849 GCA_045639455.1 Clostridia bacterium
CATCCAGCGGCAGGGTAACCGTCTTGTCCAGCCAAGAGGACAGATGCATGGCGTTGGACAGCGTCAGGCCGTTGATGCCCTCGATGCCCTGGGCAGTAAGCGGCTCCCCGTGCAGGATATGGGCGGCAAACGCACGGAGCACCTCGTTATGCTGGGGATTCAGCCCGTCGGTCTCAACTTCATACTCCGTCATGTCCGGCTTTCCGAAGCCGCCCTTGTAGGTGGCAGTAAATTCCGGCTCGGAGGTGGCCAGTTCCGTCATAATCAGCTTCTTGCCATCGCACACCAGCGGCCCGCCGTCCATGGTAATTTCCAGCCGGTTCCTGCCGGGGCAGTCGCCGGTGGAGGTGACAAAGACACCCGTAGCACCGTTGGCATACTCCAGATAGGCGGTGACGTCGTCCTCCACCTCGATGTCATGCCTCTTGCCGTTATGGGTAAAAGCACGGACAGAGACGGGCATGCCGCACAGCCACTGCAGCAGGTCCAGGTTATGGGGGCACTGGTTCAGCAGCACGCCGCCACCCTCGCCATCCCAGGTGGCACGCCACGCGCCGGAATCGTAATAGGACTGAGGACGGTACCAGTTGGTAATCACCCAGTTCACGCGGCGGATGCGGCCCATCTTGCCGGAATCAATGATTTCCTTCATCTTGCGGTACACACAGTTGGTACGCTGATTGAACATGATGGCGAAGGTCTTGTCGCTCCTTTGGGCAGCCTCGTTCATCTCGCGGACTGCCTTGGTATATACGCCCGCGGGCTTTTCGCACATCACATGGAGACCTTTTTGCAGCGCCAGCTGCACCAGAACCGAGTGTAGATAGTGAGGCGTAGCGACATGCACCGCGTCCACCAGGCCTGAGTCCATCATTTTTTCCGCGTCATCAAAGCAGGGAATATCAGGATAATTTTCCCGCATCCAATCCAGCTTGGCCGGGTTGATATCTGCCACCGCGCCCAGCACCATACCGGGAACATTGCCCGCCATAATGCTCTTCACATGGGCGCTGCCCATGTTGCCCACGCCAATCATACCCATTCTTACCTGATCCATGTTCCTTCTCCGCCTTTCATTTGAATAAAGCCCATTCCTGTCAGGGTGGTTTTCAGCGCGTCCGCTGCGGCGGCAAACGCCTCCCGCTTATCCGGATACGCGTATACGTGCTTTACTTCCTCCTGCTGCAGCCCTGCAAGTCCGTCGAAAACCTTCAGATGAGGTTCAAGGGATAGCACCATGCCGTCCGCGCGCCGCGAGAGTAAATCCAGCACCTGTGCCACATGTCCGTTGCCCTTTCCGCAGGGCACAACACTACCGTCAGATGCAAGCGCATCCTTGACGTGCATATAGGAGATATAATCCTTCAGCAGGTCGATGGCCTCCAGCGGATCCACGCCGCACTGAATGAAATTTGCCGGGTCGAAGACGCCCAGCATTCGCCCCGAGAAGCGCTGAAACAGCTCCAGGCAGCGCTCCGTCGTATCGCCGTAAATATGCTTCTCATTCTCGTGAAGCAGCTGAACGCCGGCCTTTTGCGCCTGGGTACACATCCAATCCACACGGCGGAAAACCTCGTCCCGATAAGGCGCGCAATCCTCCGGCACATAAAAGCTGAACATGCGGATGTGCCTTGTCCCGAGAAGCTCACACAATTCAAGCCCGTGCAGAAATTTTTCCTGATGAGGGGCGAAATCGTCCGTAATCTGAATTTTGCCGAACGGAGATCCCAGCGAGGTGACCGTGATGCCGGCTTCGGAAAACCGGCGATATGCCTCCTCGGCATCCTCCGCGTTGAAATCAGAAATATTCTTTTTCCAGACGCTGCGGAGCTCGACGCCTGTAATGCCGTTAGCCTTCAGAGTGGTTATCTGCTCCCCGATTTCCGCGCCGGCTTCGTCCGCGAACGCGGACAGATGAAAGACCGCCATCGTTCTCCTCCTTATACCTTGAATTCTTTCCACTGATGCTCCCGGGCGGACGCGGCGCAGATATCCATCAGGCGCTGCAGCACCACCGCCTCGTGAACGGAAGGCGCGGGTTCCTCTCCGTTATTGAGCGAATTCAGGAATGAATAATAGCAATGGATATGCGCCCGTTCCCAGCCGATTGCGTTCTTGGACGGCAGGAAAATGCCGCCGGGCGCAGCGTATCGACCCAGACATTCCACACGCGTAAAGCCGCGAAGACCGCCAAGCGGCACCTCCGCTACCGTATTGTCAAACACTTCCAGCCAGCCCGGATCCGCCAGATTCCAGCGAATGGCTCCCTTTGTGCCGCAAATTTCCAGCCGAAGCTCGTCCGGGGAGCCCGCGGCAATCTTGCTGGCCTCTACCGTGCCCAACGCGCCGTTTCCGTAGCGCAGCATCATCAGCGCGTGATCTTCGGACAGTTCCTCCGACACGCCACCCTCGCGGGTAGGACGGCTCGCGTAGATGGTATTTGTTTCGCACAGTACCTTTTCCGGCATGCCCACAAGCCAGGTCAGCAAATCCAGCGCGTGAGAGCCGATATCAAGCAGCACGCCGCCATCGGGACCCTGCTTCCAACCCATGGGCTTATCGGGATCGATGGAGCCCGAATGCAGATAACGGCAAGAGAATGAGAGCAGTTCTCCCAGGAAGCCCTGCTCCGTCAGCTCTTTCGCCCGCATCGTGGCAGGGAAAAAGCGGTTATGCAGTACAATCTGCATTTTTCCGGCAGCTCCTTCGGCCGCCTTTTCGATTAACTCGGCCTCCTCGCTACGGACGGTAAGGGGCTTGCGAGTCTAAGGATGCTTTCCCGCCGCCAGCGCGTCAAGCGCCATTTGGGAGTGCAGACCGTTGGGCGTGCAGATGCTGACCACATCGAT
>JAZUDA010000163.1:0-9084 GCA_045639455.1 Clostridia bacterium
CTCACGGTGCCACCATCCTGCCCCTGCCATATTTCAGCCCGCGTCCCGCTTTGAACTGCAGCCATCAGGCAAAAATCACCTGCTTCCACGGCGTACCCACCATGTATGTGGCGCTGTTGGAGCATCCGGATTTCGCCAAGACGGACTTTTGCCATATGCGTACCGGGATTATGGCCGGTTCCCCTTGTCCCATCAGCAAGATGCAGGACGTGGTGAACAAGATGCACATGACGGAAATCACCATCGTTTACGGGCAGACGGAAGCGTCCCCCGGCTGTACCATGTCCTCCACGGATGACCCGCTGGAGGTTCGCGTGGGCACGGTAGGCAGAGCACTGCCGGAGATTGAGTGCCGCATCGTGAACCCGGAAACGGGCGAGGAAGTGGCGGACGGCGTTATCGGCGAGTTTGTTGCCCCGGCCTACACCATCATGAAGGGCTACTACAAGTTGCCCAATGAGCCGGCCGAGGCCATTGACAAGGATGGCTGGCTGCATACGGGTGACCTTGCCTGCAAGACGCCGGAGGGCAATTTCCGCATTACCGGACGGCTGAAGGATATGATCATCCGCGGCGGTGCGAACATCTACCCCAAGGAAATCGAGGAGGTCATCTACACCCATCCCAAGGTTTCGGATGTGCAGGTCATCGGCGTGCCGGATGAGTCCTACGGCGAGGAAATCATGGCGTGCATTATCCTGAAGGAAAATGAGACCATGACCGAGGATGAGATGAAGACCTACGTGCGGGATCATATGGCCCGCCATAAGGTACCCCGCTACATCCGTTTCGTGGATGCCTTCCCCATGAATGCGGCGGGGAAGATACTGAAATACAAGATGCGGGAGGACGCCATTCAGGAACTGAACCTGCAAAAGGCTGCCAGCAGCGTGACTGCGTAATCGCATATCCGAAAAAAGGGGGCTTTTGCCCTCTTTTTTCATGACAATGGGAGAAAAGTATGGAAGCAAAGTGGATCTGGCCGGAAAATATGGCCGGAGAAAACCAATACGCCCGGTTCGGGGACTCGTTCATCATATCGGGGGAGGAGCCTGTCCTTGCGGAAATCAGCGTCAGCGGCGAGTATGCGCTGTACCTGAACGGTACTCTTGCGGCCTTCGGGCAGTATTCGGACTGGCCGGAGGATAAGACCGTCCGAACGGTTGATATTACAGAAATGTGCCGTGCTGGGGAAAACCGCTTCACCCTGGAGTGCTGGCATCCGAACCTGGATACGCTGGTGTCCGTGGTATGCCAGGCGCGGGTCTTTTTCCGTGTCCGGCAGGACAGTAGGACCGTGCTGGCCTCGGGGGAAGGAACTCCGTGCTGCCCGATGAACCGGTATGAAATGGGTCCAATGCCGCTGATCACCTCTCAGCTGGGCCATACGTTCCGCTACGACGCCACGGCGGAGGAGGCACCGCTGGGCAGGGCATGCATTGTACCTGAACCGAAGAAAACGCACGGCCAGATGATTGCCCCGATGCGGATGGGCGGCTTCAAGCGCGGCGAGAGAATCGCCCAGGGTGTCTTCGTGGATTTAGCGAAAGATGAACCCATGGCAAGGCGCATGCGCAAGGCAGCGCTGTCCGCCCGGTTTGAAAAAGAAATGGCGGACGGAGATGGATTTCTGATTGGGGAAAAAGGCCTTGGCTTATACGCGGTATTTGATATGGGGAAGGAATCCGTGGGATTCCTGCGGCTGCGTGTGACGGCGAAAGAAAAAACGACATTGCTGATCGGCTGGGGCGAGCATTTGGCCGACCTGCGGGTTCGCACGGAAATCGGCGCGCGCGGTTTCACAGCCATGGTGACGGTTCCCGCCGGGGAAAGCACCTTCACCCACTATTTCCGCAGATTGGGATGCAGGTATATTCAGATTCTGGCGCTGACGGACGAAATCCGTTTTGACGATGTGGGTCTGCTGCCTGTTGATTATCCTTTTAAAGAAAAAGAAGATTACAAGCCGGATTCTCCCTTGCATCGGAAAATCTATCAGGTGGGGCTGGATACTCTGCGCCTGTGCGTCCATACGCACTACGAGGATTGCCCCTGGCGGGAGCAGGCGCTGTACGCCATGGACAGCCGGGTGGACATGCTCTGCGGTTATTATGCCTTCGGTGAAAAAACGCTGCCGTTGGCGGGCTTGACGCTGTTGGCCGGCGGATTGCGGGAGGACGGCATCATGGAGTTGTGCGCCCCGGCAAAACTTGACCGCACCATTCCGAGCTTTACACTTGCCTGGGTGGTAAACCTGTGGGAGTACGCGCTTTATACCGGTGACATTGACGGTATGGCATCGCTTTTGCCCACGGCGCTGACCGTGCTGAACAAGATGGCAGATCATACGGATTCATCAGGGCGCGTCTGCCGCTACCCTGACGGACCGTACTGGAATTTCTATGAATGGCAAAAAGGGCTGGACGGCGAGGACAAAACAGTAACCGCCGGGCGTCCGGAAGGGTTGCTGACATCTTGGTATGTGCTGGCTCTGCAGGCGGCGGAAAAATGCTGCGAAGCGGCGGGACGGAGCGAGGGCATCTTCCTGCGTATGCAGGCGGAACAGGCCGCGCTCGCGCTAGAGAGCTTTTGGAGCGAGGAACGGCAATCATACGGCGCGGCAATCGAAAACGGGAAGCCTGTCATTTTTTCTTCCCTGATGCAATCCCTTGTACTGCTGACGGGAACGGCACGGGAAGAAAGAGCCCGTGCTCTGCGGCAGAAGCTGCGGAATCAGGATGATTTGATTCCTGTAACACTGAATGACGCGTTGCTCCGCTATCAGGCGCTGCTGAAGGATGAAAAAAATACGTCGTTCGTCTTTGATGAGGTGGCAAAGGTATGGGGCGATATGCTGTACGTTGGTGCGACCTCGTTTTGGGAAACGGCGGACGGCGAAAAAGCCTTCCATCAGGCGGGTAGCCTGTGCCACGGCTGGTCAGCTGTGCCGGTATGGCTGTACCATGCCCACGGGCGGGGGCTTCGGCCTGACTCGCCCGGCCATTTTAAACAGTACCCGCCGTACAAAGTATAATCGGAAAAAGTGGGTGGTTGCCCACTTTTTTATTTGTTTCGCCGGGATATTCCGCAACAGAGGAACAGTCAAACGCCAAGTAAATATAACTATGCAGAAATAATGCATATAATATCGGTTACATGGTACTTGATGATGCCGGATGATGATGCGAGCGTGACAATAAAAGACATGTATCGTATTGTTGTATAGTTACATAAGACGAGTTCCTAAAGTTACATTCCAAATGCGGTTATGTATAAAAAGGAATGATATGAATATGGCTTCGGGATGCATGCCATAAAGTCATCTTCTTTTCGGATTGTATTTGGTGGAGAAAAATGGTACAATGTTTTTATAACAGAAAGAAAGGGAAGAATGACCATGCTGGAATTGCTATCGCATCTGCACACTTGGGAAACCGTTTCGATTTCTCCCGAAAACCTGACCGGTGGGAAGGGAATGGGCGGCATGACTCTAGTGGAACAGGGCACCTCGCGCGAAGCGGCGAGCGAACTGGGCACAGGCTGGAAAACCAACCCGCGCATGTTTATTCCGGCAGGCGAAACGCTAACCCTGGCGGATGTGAAGGACGAAGGCGAGATTACGCAAATCTGGCTGACGCCTACCGGCATTTGGCGGGGTCAGATTCTTCGCGTTTATTGGGACGGGGAACAGGTTCCGGCGGTGGAGTGCCCCCTGGGCGACTTTTTTGCGAACGGACTGAACGAGTTTGCTCCGGTGACTTCTGTTCCGGTGTGCGTGAACCCGGGTTCGGCATTCAACTGCTACTGGAATATGCCCTTCCGGAAAGGATTCCGCATTACGCTGGAGAACCGGAACCCGGAGGATGTGACAGTCTATTATCAGATTACCTATATCCGAAAGACCGTGGCGCCCGATGCCGCGTATTTCCACGCCCAGTTCCGCCGGGTGAATCCTAACCCCTATAAGGTGGATTTTGTGATGCTGGACGGGATTGAAGGACGGGGGCATTATGTGGGCACCTATATGACCTGGGGTGTTCATAACAACAAGTGGTGGGGCGAGGGAGAAGTCAAGATGTATCTGGACGGCGATGTGGAGTATCCGTCCGTCTGCTATACCGGCACGGAGGACTACTTCTGCGGTTCCTACGACTTTGTGAACCGGGTGACCCATGAGTATCAGGAATATACAACGCCGTATTCCGGACTGGCGCAGATTATCCGGCCGGACGGTCAGTATCGTTCGCAGATGCGCTTCGGCATGTACCGCTGGCATATTACTGACCCGATTTTCTTTCAAAAGAACATCCGGGTAACGATTCAGGAACTGGGCTGGCATCAGAACAGGAAAAAGTACCTGCCGCTTCAGGATGATGTAAGCTGCGTGGCGTTCTTTTATCTTGACCGGCCCTCCTGTTCGCTGCCGCGGCTCGGTACGCCGGACGAGTTGGAAATCAATTGATTTCCCGAAGGCGGAATCGGCCGAAATACAGGCGAATCAATTGACTTTTTTATGAAAGAGGTCTATACTTCTCCTGTTTAGCATGATTTGCAAGGAGTTGGAATCCCTTATGAAGAAACTGCTGATTCTTGTATTGGCACTTTGCTGTCTTGTGTCCGCGACCGCAGTGGCGGAAAATATCGTATGTGATACCACAGACCGCCAGATTATGGTGCGGACGCTTCAGCCGGACGGCACTTTGGCGGATAACCCTGTCATTGAGGGAATTAGCTCCGTGACCGGTTTGCCCTGGGAGGGCCGCTATATGCCGGTTCTTTGCCAGATCGATAATACCGATGGCGGCATCGGCGCGCGCGCTCCCTGGGGCGCATCCAAGGCGAGCATCGTTTATGAGGCTCCCCTGAATCGCAACGGCGCCAACCGGTTGACCTTCCTTTTCGCGGATGAAATGCCGGAGTCCGCGGGCCCTGTCCGTTCCGCACGTCCGGTACACCTGTATCTGCGGCAGGAATGGGGCGGCGGCCTTGCCCACTGGGGCGGCCCGGACAGCAACACCTATGGCCTGAAAAAAACCAAGAAGGACCTGGGCGTCAGCCGTCTGCAGGCCTTCTTTGACGGCACTACCGGCGGCAAGGCCTGGAATGAATTCATGGGCCGTGTACAGGGCTTGGCTTCTCCCCACAACGCTTACGCGGGCATCGCGCAGCTGCAGAACCTGCTGGGTGATGACATCATTCCCACCAATCATACCTTCCTCTTTACTGACGAGATTCCGGAGGATCGGCCTGCTGCGAAAGCCATCACCGTGACTTGGAAGGGCGACAACACCTTTGACTCCTACTATCTCTTTAATGAGGAAACCGATACCTACGATCGCTTTTCCTGCGAGCAGCCCTATGTGGATAAGGACAATGGGGAACAGCTGTCTTTCGCCAACGTGATTGTGCAGCGCTCTCTTACAAGCTACGGCAACGGCGGTGCTGCTCCCTATACCTACTCCATCGGCTGCGGCAACGCAGATATCTTCCAGGGCGGCCATTATATTGCCGGCTACTGGATGCCACTGGGTGCCAACAGCCGCACGGGGGACTTTGACGCAAACGGCAACGAGCTGAAGCTACTGCGCGGCAAGACGTTCATCCTGCTGACCGGCGACGAGACCCTTATTACATACGAAAACTGACGATGACAGGCCCCTCCTTGAAAAAGAAGGGGTTTTTTCAAAAAAAGGAGCGTCCATGAGCAAGCAAAAACAGGCAATTCAGGAAAGCCAATTCCGGTATAAAAAAGGACTGGGGCAAAATTTTATCTATGATGAGGCTCTGCTTCAATCACTGGTGTATTCAACCGGGCTGGGAAAAGATGACCGGGTACTGGAAATCGGTCCCGGCATGGGAACGCTGACAAAATGCTTGGCGGAGGAATGCGGACGGGTAATCTCGTTAGAAATTGATGAAAAACTGCTGCCAATGCTGGCCGTGACGCTGGAAAAGTACCCCAATGCGGAGGTGCGCCTGCAGGATGTAATGACGGCAGACCTGCCTGCCATTGCGGAAGAGCTGGGGAGCGGGTTTAGCGTGGTGGCCAATATTCCCTACTATATCACTACGCCAATCCTGACCCGCCTGCTGGACAGCCGTCTGCCCTTGAAGATGATTGCCGTTATGGTGCAGAAGGAAGTGGCGGAGAAAATCCTGGCGTGTCCCGGCGAGGAAAACTACGGGCCTATGGCAATCAAGTGCCAGTACTATTGCGAGCCGGAAATCACAACGATTGTTGAAAAAGAACATTTTACCCCTGTCCCCAAGGTCGATTCGGCCTTTGTGCTTCTTCCGCTGCGCGAACATCCGCTTATTTCAGTAGACAATGAAGACATCTTCTTCAAAACGGTTCACGCAGCGTTCCTGATGCGCCGCAAGACAATGGCTAACAATCTGACCTGCGCCTTCGAATTCGGGCGGGACATGGCAATCGCGTGCCTAACCGCCTGCGGGCTGGATGAACGTGTCCGCGGGGAGCAGCTGTCTATCGAAGAGATGGGCAGGCTTTCCGACGCGATTAACGCAAGAATAAAATAATACAAAAAGGAGACGTGTATTATGATTATATCCTGTCATCCCGGGAAACTGTTCACAAACTTCGGCATCGACGAAGGCTTCGCCATGCTGAAACGCGCAGGCATCGATGGAATTCAGTTCGGCATGGGCGCCGAAATCATGCCGGCGGCCTCTGTCAAGAAGCATCTGCCCTGCCCCGCTATGGACGGCACGCTGGAGGATTTGCTGGAGGCGATGCGTCCTTACAAGGAAGCCGCCGAAAAGCATGGCGTTGTTTTTTCTCAGGTGCACGCGCCCTTCCCCATGTGGCTCCCCAATGATCCCGAGCTGGTGGAGCGCATGAAGGCCGTCATGATTAAGCCAATTGCTGCCGCGGAATACGTGAATTGCCGCTATCTGGTGGTGCATCCCACCAGCCCGGAGCGTTATGAGGATATTCTGAGCCCGGAAGATGAAATGGCAATCAACAAGGAACTGTACAGCGCCATGATTCCTGCCTTGAAGGAGCATCATGTGGTGGCCCTGCTGGAGAACATGTTCTCCCGGGATGTGGAGGGAACGCGCTTTGCCTCCGCGTGCAGCGACTTCCCGCTGGCAGCCAGACTGGTGGACGAATTGAACGAAATCGCCGGTGAGGAATGCTTCGGCTTCAATTTCGATACGGGACATTGTTACCTTGCCCGCCAAAATGTTGCTCGTGCCATTCGGATTCTGGGCAAGCGAATCAAGGCACTCCACGTGCAGGACAACCGTGGCCATCTGGACGACCATGTACAGCCCTTTGCCGGCTGTATAGACTGGGAAAGCGTGATTCAGGCGCTGCGGGATATCGGCTACGACCATGACTTCAACTTTGAGGCGGGCAACGCCATTTCTCCCTATCCGGTGGAGGTCCAGGAGGAATGTCTGAGGCTGCTGGCGGGGCTGGGACGGTACTTCACGCGCCGCATTACGGAATAATTGTAAAAACTGTGATGATAAATTGACTTTTTCCGACAATATGCTATACTGGTTACATCAATGAGCGAGGAGGTATTCTTTATGAAGAAATTGATTGCTCTGTTCCTGGCTATGGTTCTTTGTCTTGCTGCCATGTCTGCCCTGGCGGACGGTATGTCCTCCATCGAAGGCGACTATGGCGAGGTAATCTGCCGCTATGCCAATATTCGTCCCGGCTTTAAGGACAGCTCCAGAACAGTGGTCCGCCTGAACAACGGTGCCCAGTTTGAAATCCTGTCCGAGAAGGAGGATTGGTACCAGCTGCGTTACACCGATCCCGGCACAGGCAGGGTCTATGAAGGCTGGCTGTGGAATGCCTACGCGGTGAAGAACCCCATGCACATCGTTATGGACGGCCCGCAGGTCATCCGCGGCTGCCCGATGGTCAGCAACCTGATTGTCGGCACCGTTGACAAGAACGAAACCTACTGCATCATGGGCGAGTACAAGGACTACTACATTATCAACTTCCGCGAAGCGACCGGCTTTATCCTGAAGGACAGCGATTTCCACATTCCGGAGCTGGAAGTGGAACCGACGCCGGAACCTGTTGATCCTTTCGCGGGCGGTTTGGGCTGATTGAGTACTTTGGCCGGCAATTTTGCCGGCCTTTTTTCTTGACGAAAAGCCGCAGGGCTGATATGATAAGTCGGCAGCATGAAGGAGGCGAAGCGGATGTTCCTGGATGAAAAATACACGGCCATGCCGTGGGACAAAATTGATAATGTGGTATTTGATATCGGCAATGTGCTGATGGAATATAATCCGCCCCGTTACGCGCGCCTTCTGTTTACGGAGGATGAGCGGCTTCAGCGGGAGATGGTGTCCATCGTCCATGAAAGCCCGTATTGGGTTCGACTGGATGAAGGCACACTGACCCGGCAGGAGGCCATCATCTACATGACCCGTGAACGTCCGGAGCTGCGCCCGCAAGCACAACTCCTGCTGGATAACTTTGTCCGTATATCGCGTCCGGTGCAGGAAGGATGCGAGGCAGCAGAGCAGTGTCGCGCGATGGGCAAGAAGCTGTATCTGCTGAGCAACTATCATAATCAGGCGTTTGAAGAACTGCGAAAGGTACTGCCGATTGTGGATACCTTTGACGGCGGTATTATTTCCGCCCGGGTGAAGCAGCTCAAGCCGCATGATGATATTTATCAGACTTTGCTGAAAACGTATGAGCTGAATCCTACGAGGACTGTCTTTATCGATGATACTCCGGCGAACGCGGAGGGTGCCGTCCGCAATGGCATGGAGGCCATCTGCTACCGTGTGCCCGGACAGCTGAATCGCTTTTTTGGAAAGGAAATGTGCAATCCATGATTTCAACCAAGGGAAGATACGCGCTGCGTGTCATGATTGATATCGGCGCCCGGGAAAACGGCGGCTATATCCCACTGAAGGATGTGTCTGAACGGCTGGGCATCTCGATGAAATATCTGGAGCAGATTGTATCCGGGCTCTATAAGGCGGGGCTTTTGGTAAGCCTCCGGGGCAGTACGGGCGGTTATCGGCTTGCAAAAAAACCGGAAGAAATTTCCAGTGGCGATATTCTTCGCGCCGCTG
>JAZUDA010000164.1:0-2190 GCA_045639455.1 Clostridia bacterium
CACCTGGGCCGCCGCCAAAGATACCGCCGGGGAAACCTTCGCCTGGCTGGAAATCACCGTCCGGCATGCCCTGACCATCCAGCATACTACGCGGATCTGTCGGGGGGAAATTACCGGCGCGCATGCTGCCCTGGTTCGGCATCTGGAATCCGCCGAATCCGCCTCGGTCCTGCTGCTGGAAGTCACCGCTGGGCATTCCCTGACCGGGCATCTGAAAGCCACCGGGCATGGCGGGCTGGTTATTCTGATCGTTCTCACCCTGCCTCTCGGTGAAGGATGGGAAGTCGAAGTCATCCATGTTGAAATCACGACCATTGCCGCGACCGCCGCCAAAGCTCATACTGTCCGGCTTGTACAGGTCGCCATCCTTGCTGCCATAATTGCGCGCCAGGAAGCTGTCCTCCACGCCTTCCACTGCCAGGTACAGGCCCCAATCCTCGCCATTAACCCGGATGTATACATAGCTGCACAGCGGGGCATCCACGCCGAACTGCGCCATCATCTGATAGGCAAGGAAGTCCTTCATCATGGTATTGTCCTGGATCAGATTGTTCAGACACAGCTTATCCAGGCCATGATAGGTGCGGCCCTTCTGGTTGTGGTCAAACTCCAGCTTGAAGCTGTAGCGCTGGCTGTTCATGGAGCGCACGCTGCTCAGCGAGGTATTGCCCTTGGCGCGGATAGCCACGTTCTTCATGGCCTCACCGTCGATCACCACCGTACAGTCGGCATATTCCTCATTCTCGCAATTCGCAATAAAGTCGTCCCAGTTATCCATCACAATATCGACGGTATGCACGCGGGAGGCGTCAAACAGCGTCGTTTCATAGCCCATGGCACGGGCAGCGGACAGATTGCCCGGCGACATACCCCACAGCATGAAGCTGAACACACTGGCGACAGCGATGGCAATGGCACAGATGCGGTCAATCGCTCGATGCGTTGACATGCACGTCCCTCCTATTAACCCATGTAATCGCCGTTGTAGCTCACCAGTACCGCGCTCTGCACGCCCTGCATGTCGCTCATCGTCTCGATGAAGGTCGTGTCGTCGCTCTTCAGGCGCACCTCAAAGTTGACCTCAATGCGGCCCTTCTGCGCAGACTTGCTCTTTTCTACACAGCGCAGGGTATTGTTCTTCAGATACTCCTTCACATTGCCGCAGCTGGCGCTGTTCTCGCACTGCACCACTACGATGTAGGGATTGCTGTGGCTCTTGCGGTTGACGAAGATCATCAGCACGATACCGATCAGCACACTGCCGATGATGGACAATGGAATCATGCCTGCTGCCAGTACAATGCCGCCCGCGATGGCCCAGAATAGGAATGCAATATCCAGCGGCTCCTTGATAGCGGTGCGGAAGCGCACGATGGATAGTGCGCCTACCATGCCCAGGGACAGCACCACATTGCTGGTCACGGCCTGAATGGTGAGGGTGGTTATCATGGTCAGCGCCAGCAGGGTCACGCCGAAGCTGGACGAATACATCACACCCTGATAGGTCTTTTTGTACACCAGGAAGATGAACATGCCCAGGCAGAACGCCAGTCCCAGGGCCATCACCATGTCTGGCAGAGACACGGCAGTCACGTTGTTGAGATAGCTGGACTTGAAAATATCGTTGAAATTCATTGGATCGTTCCTCCTGTCATTTGATTAGCCATAAATGCGGCATTGTGCATATTTGGAAAAAGCGCCAACCCGTCGTCCAGGCATCTGTACGGCGTCGCGGATGATATCTGGCAGGTATTCGTCCCATTTCACTTCAAGGATGATATGCGGGTCGCCCGCCGGGATGGTGACGCAATTCGGGTTGAGAAAATCCACGCAGGAAAGACCTGTACGTATGTTATAGTCGAACGTTACGCGGACATTACCGGGGCCGTAGACAAAGGGCTCGCGGGTATAGTCCACAATGGTTTTTGGACGCAGACCATTCATGCGCATCTTGGTATACAACTCCTGAACCAGGGGCTGTGGCGATTCGCGCATCCAGTCGATATCTCCGTCCACGATGGCCTGCGCCTGCTTCGGCGTGAGATGAGCGCTCTGCTTGTTGCCCAGGCCACCGATCTTGCTCTTTTTCTCCAGGTGGATGTAGGTCAGATCGTCGTTATAGTAGCGGATACGGAACTTTTCCCGTCGGCTCAGGCCATCGTTTTTTTCGCGCAGCGCCTGATCAGATGC
>JAZUDA010000165.1:0-1656 GCA_045639455.1 Clostridia bacterium
TGAATAAGCCTTCCTGCTGACAGAGGAGTTCATTATGGCTACTTCCCACGTAAATGAATCCGTATGGGAAATTGCATACAACACGCTGAAAGGCAAAATTGTCTCCGGGGAAATTCCCGCAGGCGGACGGATTATTGAAACCGCCTGGGCTTCTTATCTGCACATCAGCCGCACTCCCCTGCGGGAGGCGCTGCGCTGCCTGGAGCAGGACGGGCTGGTGGATTGCAATCCCCGCCACGGTGTCATTGTCAAGGCTTTTTCCGTATCGGATGTGGAGCAGATTTATGCCATCCGCAACGCTCTGGAGCTGCTGACGCTGCCTTTCATCTGCCAAAACGCGGATGCATGGAAGTTGGAGGGGCTACGCGGCATTCTGCGCCAAATGGATAACGTCCTGGACGATGTGGAGCAGCTGAACCCTCTTGCGAGACAGTTTCACGCGTCCTACACTGCCATGTGTGGCCAGCCCCGGATTATTCAGGCCATACAGGCGCAGGATATCTACATCAACCGTTTCACCGCTTTGGCCGTGCAGCACGAGCAGCACCGTTTGGAGTCCCACCGGGAGCATTACCGTATGGTGGCGCTGGCCGAAAATGGCAATTTGGAGGAGCTCCGCACCCTGACTGCCGCCCATCTGGAGGCCAGCAAGATGAACTGCCTTGCTGCCCTTCGCCTGCTGAAGGATGAGTAATCTCCGCATATAAAGAAAAGGATTCGGAACTGTTTTTACAGCCTGAATCCTTTTTTCGTTGTCCTATTCAGCGGAAACGGTCAAACCACAGCGCCAGTTCCTCCCGCATAACGGGGGTATGCTTGTGAATGCCGCCCTCCACGGTGCGCAGCTCGCCATAGCAGCCCGCACGGCGGACCGAAGCGATGTACTCCACGCTCAGCGGATATTCGACCGTATGGTCCTCCGAGCCGTGCCAGATTTTGATGGGGCACGGCACAAAGGTATACCGCTGTCCGTTGATTTCCATGGAGCGGTTGTGCCAGGGGTTCAGGCCGATTGTCTTTTCCTCCTGCCAGACACCCAGCTTATCAAAGCCGTACTCGCTTGAAATCACATCACTCAGCAGAAAATCATAATTCGGACGGATGATTTCAAAAGGTCCCTGCCACATCACGCCGTTGATCAACTCTTGCCGTAGATTCAACCGGGGATAGAACAGGCCCACCGCGCGGACATCCTCCGGATGCAGGTTGACAAAGTTCATGGCGGAAAGGCCACCCATGGAAGCACCTGCCACCAGCAACTTTTCCTGCACGTTAAAATGATGCAGAATATACAGATACGCCTTGTAGACTGCCTCCACATACCGGCGGTTACCGTAGGAGCGGCCGTCCGGACGGGTCCCGTGAATATCAAACGCCGCGAAACCGTGTTCCATCGCCACATCGCAATAGCCCAGGCCGCCTGTAGCTCCCTCCTCCTTGCAAACCCGCCCGCCGGAGCCATGAGCGGAAAGAATCAGCGGAACTGCTTCGCCTGTTTCGCTGTAGCAATCCGGCAGACGAAGCACCGCCTCGGTGATTCCCTCCCGATAACCGTCCTGAACCTTGTCCGGGCAGGTGGCGGCGCAATCATCGTACACCGTATTATAGGGCACGCTAAACCAGATTTCCCGCATAGCATCCTCCGATTTGATAAAA